>DATBAK010000053.1 GCA_036271555.1 Acidimicrobiia bacterium | reverse complement strand
GCACCGACACGATCGGTCGCGTCACGGCCGCCGGCGCGTTCACGTTCGTCGCCGATCCCACGATCGACGCGCCGACCGCGATCACCGCGGGGCCGGATGGCGCGCTGTGGTTCGTGAACTCGGGCGACGAATCGATCGGTCGCGTCACCACCGCGGGCGCCGTCTCGCACTTCACCGACGCGACGTTCGGTGCGCTCGCGCAGATCACGACGGGAAGCGACGGCGCGTTGTGGGTGACCGACACCGCGCCCGCGGCGATCCACCGGGTGACGACCGCCGGCGTCGTGACGACCATCAGGTCGCCGCGGATCCGGCAGCCGACCGCGATCGCCGCCGGACCCGACGGCGCGCTCTGGTTCACGGAGCCGACACCGTTCTCGACCATCGGTCGCATCACGCCGTAGCGACCGCTCAGCCGAGCACCGACGCACACCACGCGCTCAGCGCGTGGTCGTCGAGCGCGAACGACCAGTACGCCGCGAGCCATCGACGTGTGGGCTCGAGCCAGTCGAGGAGTCCCGCGTTGCGGAGCCAACCGGTCGCCGCGGCGTGATCGGCCGTCGTCGCCGTCGGCGTGATCTCGGTCGACATGAGGTACACCGCGCTCGCGAGTGGGTCGAAGCGGCGGTCGCCGGCGACGCTCGTCGCGCCGACGTCGAGCACGGCGGTGATGGCGCGGCCGTCGGTCAGCATGTTGCCGGCGAACGCGTCGAGGTGGACGAAGCTCGCGCGCGCCGGTTCCGGGAACGGTGCGGCGAGTGAGGCCGCGTCGATCGCACGCCGCGCGGGTTGCGCTCGTTGCAGGCCTGCGGCCGCTTTTTGCGCGAGGTAGTCGCGCCAAATCGGCGCGGTGATCGGCTCGTCGGCGACGAGATCGCCGAACTGCGGACGCGCGTCGAGCTGCAGGTCGCCGAGCGCGGCCGCGGTGTCGAGATGCGCCTCGATCAGTCGCCGCCGAGCCGTCCCCGACGCGGCGCGGAGCTCGTCGAGCAACGAACGACCGCGCAGCCGGCGTTCGATCGCGTAGACGCGTCCGTCGACGGCTCCGACCTCGAGCACCTCCGGCAGCGCGTACGACGGTTGCGCGCGCACGAGCTCGGCCACGAGTCGCTGCCGTGCGACCACGTCGTCCGCGCGTCCCGTCGCGTGCAGGATGCGCGCGACGCGCTCGCCGTCGAGCGCGTAGACGACGGCTTCGCCGCCGTGACCGAGTCGCGCCTCCGGCTCCACTCCGAGCACGCGCAGCACTGCGACGAGACCGGGGTCGTCGTGCGCCTCCACCGCGAGATGATCGCCGGGCAGAGACGCGCGCGGCGGCATTCATTCCCGGTCGAGCGGGCAGGATGGAGCGCATGATCGATCACCTCTCCATCCAATGCGCCGACGTCGAGAAGAGCGCGGCGTTCTACGACACCGTCCTCGCGCCCCTCGGCGGCAGCCGCGTGAAGGACTTTCACCAGGTCATCGGCTACGGCGTCGACCCGGTGCCCGACTTCTGGCTCGGCCCCCGCTCCACCGATGACGGCTTCCGGGAGGCGCACATCGCGTTCCGGGCCCCCGACCGCGTCGCGGTGAAGGCGTTCTTCGACGCCGCGGTCGGGATGGGCGCCGAGGTGCTCTTCGAGCCGCGTTCGTGGCCCGAGTATCACGAGCACTACTTCGGTGCCTTCGTACGCGACCCCGATGGCAACAACGTCGAGGCGGTCTGCCACCAGCCCGGATAGTTCGGGAACGCGTGTCAGACTGACCCGATGCTGGGGGAGCAGGGTGGGCTCGCCGACGCGCCCGGCGTGCGGCGAAGGCGCAACGATCCGCTGGTCCTGGGCGCCGCGGGACTGACGATCGCCGCGCTCCTCGGGGTCGCGAGTCAAGCGCTGCGCGCCGCGACGCTCACGGCGACACCCTTCGGTGATCGCGTGCTCGACGTCGCGATCATGGGTCCCGTGGTCTGGACCGCGTTCCTGCTCCTCGCGCTCGCGGCGGTCTCGATCGCGTGCCTCGCGCCCACGAAGGGCGCGCCGACGCGTGTCGTCGAGCTCCTGCGCTTCGTCGTGATCGTCGTCGCCGTCGCCGGCATCGCCGAGTTCGGCTACGCCGGCTTCGCCTTCGCGACGAATGCCTCGATCGGTCACTCGCAGTTCATGTCGAACTTCGGAACCTCGGCGCGCGTCGCCTCGTCGGCGGCCTCGGTGGTGTCGTTGCTGCTCTCCGTCTGCGCGCTGTGGTTCGTGGGCCGGCTCCCGGTCCCGCCGCCCGAGCTGCCTGCCGTCGTCGATGCTCCGGATGCGGCCGACCTCGATGCGGCCGAGGTCGATGCGGCCGAGATCGATGCGGCCGAGGTCGATGCGGCCGAGATCGACGAACCGCGCGGCGAGGCGCCGCCGTGGTCCGTCGTCGCCGGGTCCGCCATCCTCACCGTGCTCGGCGCGCTCGCGCTGTTCGAGCTCTTGCTGCAGCCGCTGTTCAAGCGGCCCGCGGCGCAGATCGCCCCCGCGTTCGGCGGGCTGGCGTTCTCGGGGCGGCTCGAGTACGCCGCGGGCTCCTACGGGCTCTACCCGATCACGCTGCTCGCGTTCGCCGCGGTCGCGATGATCGTCGCGGCGCGCCGGCGCACGGTTGCACAGGGCGTCTCGACGCTCGCCGCCGCGGCGGCACTCGGAGCGGTCGGCGCGGCCGCCGCGGTGTATTCGGTGTACCGCGCGCTCGCCGACTCCTCGCCGGGCGGCAGCACCGCGAACCTGGCGCGCGCGGCGACGATCGCGGCCGCGCTCGCGTCGGGCATCGTCGGTGCGTTCGCCGCGATGGCGGCGGTGCGATTCGGTCAGCCCGAACGTCGCGACGAGACGCTGGCCCCGGCGAGCCCGCTGCGGCTCCCGTCGGTCGCGGTGACGCGCGTCGGCGCGTACCTCGTGACGGGGTCTGCGGTCGCCGTCGCGGTCGAGGTCGTGGCGGCGGTCGTGCAGAAGCAGGGCCCGTCGTTCCGGGACGCGGTCGTGGAGCTCGGATCGGTGATGCTCTTCGGTGCGGTCGTCGCGCTCGGCGCCGCGTTGCTCGCTCGAGTCGCAGGCGCGCCCGGCAACGGACTCGCGGGTGTCTCGGTGATCCTGCTCGTCGTCGGTGTCGCGATCGTCGGGTGCCAGGTGTTCGCCTTCGTGAACGTGCTCTGGATGCATCAGGACGTGCGCTCGATGGTCCGTTCGTTGGAGCCGCTCCAGCGCCACACGCTCGCGGCGCTGGCGATCGCGTGCGTGTTCGTCGGACTCGCGCTGCTGTCGCTGCTCGTCGCCTCGGGCGAGGTCGACGACGCGGACGAGGGCGACGCCGACGAAGAAGCGCCTCACCTCGAAGCGGTCTGAGACGGTCCGCGCCGCGGCGCGGGCGACTCCGTAACCTCGTCGCGGCACGGGCGGGGTCGAGCGGTGATGGGGGAGGCGGCAATGTCCGAGCGGCAGCGGGTCGCGTTCGCCGAGGCGATCGGCACGATGATCCTCGTGGTGGGAGGGCCGGGCACGGCGGTGCTCGCCACGGGCGGGTTCTTCGCGACGAACTCGGTCGGTGAGCTGGGCGTCGCGCTCGCCTTCGGTCTGAGCCTGCTGTGCGCGTGGTACGCGATCGGCTCCATCTCCGGGTGCCACATCAACCCCGCGGTGACCGCGGGCTTGTGGGCGGTCGGCAAGACGCCGAGTCGGGACGTCCCGTTCTACGTCGGCGGACAGGTCGTCGGCGGGCTCGTCGGCGCGCTCGTGATCTTCGTGATCGCGCACAGCCACACCGGATTCGACGCGAAGGCGAGTGGCTTCGCGTCGAACGGCTACGGCGTGCACTCACCGGGCGGGTTCAAGCTCCCCGCGGTGATCCTCACCGAGATCGTGTTCACCGCGCTGTTCGTGTTCGTCATCGCGAGCACGTGTCGCAAGTCGATGCCGTTCGGCTTCAACGGCGTCGCCGTCGGCCTCATGCTCACGCTGATCCACCTCATCACGATCCCCGTCGACAACACGTCCGTGAACCCCGCGCGCAGCTTTGCGACCGCGGTGTTCCAGCACGGTTGGGCGCTGAATCAGGTGTGGGTGTTCATCGTGTTCCCGGTCGTCGGCGGTCTGCTCGGCGGCTACACGTGGAAGCTGCTCGTCCCAGCCGAGGACGCGTGACCGACGCACAAACCACGCGAAAGGACCGCCGGCAGCGTTGCCGGCGGTCCCTTGCGCGTCGTCGAGTCTGACTACGACAGGTTCGAGTTCGCCGAGGAGAACTGGGTCGACACGGTCTTGCCGAGGACCTTCACGGCGACGATGACGATGATCGCGATGAACGCGATGAGCAGGATGTACTCCACGAGGTTGGCACCACGCTCGTCGCGGCGCTCACCGAAGTGGAGGCGGGCCTCAAGCCAGGTCCGCAGAAGGTTCATGTCCATGAATTCCGACCCCTTTGGGTTCCGTGATCGTTTGGCTGGTTCCGATGCGTAGGACCATCCCGAGTATGACCACGGAACGTGGTGGCGAGAATGGGCCGGGTGGCCCAACTTCCTCCGTGTCCGAACCCGGTCACGGGCTCTGACTAGGCCATTTGGCCTGGTCAGACGGCCCGTTCCCGGCCTACGCACCGTCTCAGTCGGCTACTCGCGGACTCAGTTGAGGCGGATGATCCCGATCCGCACCGCGCTCAGCACGGCCTGCGTCCGGTCCCGTGCGTCGAGCTTGGCGTAGATCGACGCGAGGTGGTTCTTCACGGTCTTGCCGCTGATGAACAGGCGGCTCGCGACCTCGCTCGTCGAGTACCCGTCGGCGATGAGCTGGAGGATCTCCTCCTCACGGCGCGTGAGCGGCGACGGCTCGGTGCGTGTCGCGTCGGTGTCACTCTCCGGCGCACGCAGCTCGGAGAGGATCGAGCTCGCGAGGTTCGCGGAGAGTGCTTCGCCCGCGGCGGTCGCGATCGCGGTCGACACGACCTGCTGCATCGAGCTGTCCTTCGAGAGGAACGCGGACGCGCCGGCACGCACGGCTTCTTCGCGCAGCGCGTCCTCGTCGTGCATCGTCAGCACGACGATCGGGAGGTCGGGGTGCGCGGCGTGGACGCGCCGAGTCGCCTCGATGCCGCCGAGCACCGGCATCGTCACGTCCATGATGACGAGCTCGGGTCGCAGCTCGTCGACGAGCTGCACCGCTTCCGCGCCGTCGCCGGCTTCGCCGAGAACGACGAGCCCGGCCTCCTCCATCGCGCGGCGCAGTGCCTGGCGCAGCAACTGATGGTCGTCTGCGATCAGCACGGTCGTCATCGGGGAACCTCCAATTCGACGGACACGCGCGTGCCCTGATTCGGTCGACTCTCGACGACCAGGTGCGCACCGAGCGCGTCGGCGCGCTCGCGCATCCCGATCAGTCCGTAGTGGTCACCGTCGACGCGCGCGGGTTCGAACCCGCGGCCATCGTCCTCGACGGTGAGCGACACGTGGGTCGGGCTCACGCGGTAATCGATCGTGCACATGTTCGCTTCCGCGTGGTGCTCGACGTTCGTGAGCGCTTCCTGCATCATGCGCCAGAGCTCCTGCTCGACCTGATACGGAAGGTGGCGCTCGACGCGGCTGCGCCAGTGCACCGCGAGCCCGGTGCGCTCCTCGTAGCGCGCGAGGTAGTCGCGGGCGACCCGTTCGAGGTCGGCGTCCTCGCTCACGCCCGCGCGCAGTTGATAGAGCGTCTCGCGCAGCTCCCCGACGACGCCGCGTACGACATCGTGCAGCTCGTCGAGCGCGCGGCGGTCCTCGCCCTCGGCGCGGATGGCGAGCCGCTCGAGCTCGAACGCGGTGTACGCGAGCGACTGGGCGAGTTGGTCGTGGAGGTCGCGCGCGATGCGCGCCCGTTCGGCCTCGGCACCGAAGCGGCGCAGGCGCAGGAACCAGAGCGCGTTGTCGACGGCGAGCGCGAGCGGGCCGGTGAGGCCGGTGAGCAGGCCGACGTCGTCGGGTCGGTAGCGCGCGCGGGTCGTGTCCTCGATCGCGATCAGGCCGACGGTGCGGCCTCGCGCGCGGAGCGGCGCGTAGATCCCGCTCCGGGCCATGGGCGAGCAGCCGCGTCCGTCGCCGCCGTCGGACAGCAGGTCGGTCTCGAGGACCGCGCGACCGTGGTCGAGCACTTCGCGCAGGGGCTGCGCGAGCATGTCGTCGCGCAGCTGCCGCGGCAGGCGGATGCCTTCCGCGAGCTCGACGGTCCACTCGTCGCGCGTGTCGTCGTGCACGAGCAGCGCGAGCGCACCGAACTGGAACAACGAGCGCAGCCGTGTGCGACTCGACTCGACGACCTCGTGCAGATCGAGCGACGCGGGCAGCGACTGCGCGACACCGTGCAGCGCGACGAGGAGCTCGTTCGCGGTCGTGAGCCGCGAGATCTGGTCCCACGCGGCTTCCTCGTGCAGGCCGAGCTCGTCGACGAGATGGCGGGTGAACGCGCCCAACACTCCACAGAGCAGCAGCAGGATGCCGACCTCGGTGACCGACCGTTGCACCTGCGGGTCGTCGGTCTGGAGGAGGACGAGCATCATCATCGTGACGAACGCACACGAGCCGAGCCACGCCATGCGCCGGCGACCGACGGCGTAGCCGGCGAGCACGACCGGCACCGCGCTCGCGAGCACGAACGGGCTCGTGAACCCGCCGGTGAGTGCGACGACCGCCGCGACGAGCGCGGCTTCGACGAGCACCCAGGCATGGAGCGCGCGACCGGGCGGGTCGAGGCGCACCGGTCGCAGGGTCTGCGCGACGCCGAAGGTCGCGAGCGCGAGGCCGGCGAGGAGAAAGAGCGGGCGGGGCGGATCCTTGATCGCGACCGTCAGCAGCCCGAGGCTGATCGCGGCCCAGCGCAGCGACGCGACGAGCGTGCTGAGCCGGTGGTCGAGCTCGAGCATGCTCGGGTGGTGCCGGTCGCGCACGAGCCGGGCCGGGCCGGGCGCGGCGTCGCCACCAGGGGCCGTGAGGGCGAAACCCGCGACCGGTCCCTCGAGCGGGATCGGAGGCTCCGGCTCACCCCGCCCGATCGCGGGGCGCGCGTAGGTCGTTCGGCCCATGGGTTCAATGTCGGCGCCTGGCGCCAGGAATGAAGCGATCGGTGCCCATGCGCCCGCTTTGCCGGCTGCCCTCCAGGTCGCCGACTCGCACGCTCGCTCCGCTCCGCCTTCGGCCGCGTGCGACGGCCCGGCCGGAGTCTCGATCGCCGGCACTTGGGCCGCTCGGCGGGGTGGGGTTCCTAGAATCCGGCGCCGTGCAGATGATCGGCCTCACCGGGGGCATCGGGTCGGGCAAATCCACCGTGGCCGGGCTGTTGGTCGCCAAGGGCGCCGTGGTCGTCGACGCCGACGCCATCGCCCGCCAGGTGGTCGAGCCGGGCTCGCCGGTGCTGGTGAAGCTGGCCGAGCGGTTCGGTGCCGACGTCGTCGGACCCGACGGGCGCCTCGATCGGGCCGAGCTCGCGTCCCGGGCCTTCGTCGACACCGAGTCGCGCGAAGCACTCGACGCGATCACGCACCCCGCGATCGGCGAGGAGTTCCTGCGTCAGGTCGCGGCCGCGCCCGAGGGCGCGGTCGTCGTGCACGACGTCCCCCTGCTCGTCGAGTCGAAGAACCCCGCGCAGTATCGGGGTGTGATCGTCGTCGAGGCGCCGCGCGAGGTGCGCCTGGCGCGACTCGAGGCGCGCGGCGTGGCGCGCGCCGACGCGGAGGCGCGCATGGCGCAGCAGGCGACCGACGAGCAACGGCGCGCGATCGCGACCTGGGTGATCGACAACGCCGGCGACCTGGACACGTTGCGGACCCAGGTCGAGGCGGTGTGGCCCGCCCTCGTCGCGTTCGCGCAGACGGAGTCGGAGCCGTCGACCCCGATCTGACGCGGGTGGCCCGACCCTCGCGGCCCTGGTACTGCATCGGTTGCGCATACGCAACGAGCGCGGTACCGGCGGCGTGGGATGCGGCACGGAATAACTGTCACAGCCCCCCGTTACCATCGCCCCGTGGCCGACCTGCAGCTCGTCACCGACCTCAGCCCCGCCGGCGATCAGCCGGCCGCGATCGCCGCGCTCGTCAACGGGGTCGAGCGGGGCGACAAGTACCAGACGTTGCTCGGCATCACCGGTTCCGGGAAGTCGTTCACGATCGCCAACGTGATCGCGCAGGCACAGCGGCCCGCGCTCGTGATGGCGCCGAACAAGAGTCTCGCCGCGCAGCTCGCAGCCGAGCTGCGCGAGCTGTTCCCGAAGAACCGGGTCGAGTACTTCGTCTCCTACTACGACTACTACCAGCCCGAGGCGTACCTGCCGACGACCGACACGTACATCGAGAAGGACAGCTCGATCAACGACGAGATCGACCGGCTGCGCCACTCGGCCACGAGCGCGCTGCTCTCGCGTCGCGACGTGATCATCGTCGCGTCGGTCTCCGCGATCTACGGGCTCGGCTCGCCCGAGACCTACGCGACGCAGCTCCTCACGGTGTCGGTCGGCGAGGAGCACGAGCAACGCAAGATCCTGTCGCGCCTCGTCGACCTGCAGTACGAGCGCAACGACTTCGGCTTCACGCGCAACAAGTTCCGCGTGCGCGGCGACACGATCGAGATCTTCCCCGCGTACGAGGAGCGCGCGGTGCGCATCTCGCTCTTCGGCGACGAGGTCGAGCGCATCGCGGCGGTCGACCCGCTCACGGGCGAGGTCGTCGAGGAGCTCGAGACGCTCGTGCTGTTCCCCGCCTCGCACTACGTCACCGACCCTTCCCGCATGGTGAAGGCGGTCGAGGGCATCGAGACCGAGCTCGCCGAACGCCTCGCGGAGCTCGAGTCGCACGGGAAGCTCCTCGAAGCGCAACGCCTCCGCATGCGCACGACGTACGACCTCGAGATGCTGCGCGAGGTCGGCTCGTGCTCGGGCATCGAGAACTACTCGATGCACCTCGACGGGCGCGTCCACGGGCAGCCGCCGTACACGCTGCTCGACTACTTCCCGAACGACTTCGTGGTCGTGCTCGACGAGTCGCACCAGACCGTGCCGCAGCTGCACGGCCAGTTCGCGGGCGACCGCTCGCGCAAGGACACGCTCGTCGAGCACGGGTTCCGGCTGCCGTCGGCGCGCGACAACCGGCCGCTCACGTTCGAGGAGTTCATCGAGCGCATCAACCAGGTCGTGTTCCTGTCGGCGACGCCGGGGAACTACGAGCTCGAGATGTCGACGCAGATCGTCGAGCAGATCGTGCGACCGACCGGGTTGATCGACCCCGAGATCATCGTGCGGCCGACGAAGGGTCAGATCGACGATCTCGTCGCCGAGTGCCGCGACCGCGCCGAGAACGACCAGCGCGTGCTCGTCACCACGCTGACGAAAAAGATGGCGGAAGACCTCACCGACTACCTCCTCGAGCTCGGGATCCGCGTGCGGTACCTGCACTCCGAGATCGACACGCTCGAGCGCATCGAGATCCTCCGATCGCTCCGGCTCGGCGAGTTCGACGTGCTCGTCGGCATCAACCTGCTGCGGGAGGGTCTCGACCTGCCGGAGGTGTCGCTCGTCGCGATCCTCGACGCCGACAAGGAGGGCTTCCTGCGCTCGGCGACGTCGCTGATCCAGACGATCGGCCGCGCCGCGCGGAACGTCGACGGTCAGGTCGTGATGTACGCGGACCAGATGACCGACTCGATGACGCACGCGATCTCCGAGACCGTGCGTCGGCGCAAGAAGCAGCTCGAGTACAACGAGGAGCACGGCATCGATCCGCAGACCGTGCGCAAGAAGGTCATCGACATCCTGGACATGATCCGGGCGCGCGACGGAGACGAGACGTCGTCGGGACGCGGGCGTGGCCGCGGTCGCGGCGGGAGTCGCCGGGCGCCGGCGCGCGACCACCTCGACCTGCCGCGCGACGAGTTGGGTCGCCTCATCCAGTCGCTGCAGGACGAGATGCTCGACGCGTCGCGCGACCTGCGGTTCGAGGAAGCGGCACGGTTGCGTGACGAGATATCGGAGCTCAAGCGCGAGCTGCGCGAGGTGGTGTAGGACCATCCCGAACATGCGTTCGACGGGCCCGAGCGCCCGGTATCCTGGAGGCGGATGAGCAGGCAGGCGGAGCGCGCGCAGGGATCGGCGCGGGCGCGTGTGAATGCGGATCAGATCGTGATCCGGGGCGCGCGCGAGCACAACCTGAAGAACGTCGACCTCGTGCTGCCGCGCGACGAGTTGATCGTGTTCACGGGGCTGTCGGGCTCGGGCAAGTCGTCGCTCGCGTTCGACACCATCTACGCGGAGGGTCAGCGGCGCTACGTCGAATCGTTGTCGGCGTACGCGCGCCAGTTCCTCGGGCAGATGGACAAGCCCGACGTCGACTTCATCGAAGGCCTGTCGCCCGCGATCTCGATCGACCAGAAGTCGGGGTCGCGCAACCCCCGCTCCACCGTCGGGACGATCACCGAGATCTACGACTATCTCCGTCTGCTCTTCGCACGCATCGGCGTGCCGCATTGCCCGAACTGCGGGCGCGCGATCACGCGCCAGACGCCGCAGCAGATCGTCGACCGCGTGCTCCAACTTTCCGAGGGCACGCGCTTCCAGGTGCTCGCGCCGGTCGTGCGCGGTCGCAAGGGTGAGTACGAAGGGCTGCTGAAGGAGCTCGCGGGCCAGGGCTACACGCGGGCGCGCATCGACGGTGAGACCGTCGAGCTCGCCGACGCGCTGAAGGAACGACTCGCGCGCTACGAGAACCACACGATCGAGATCGTCGTCGACCGGCTCGTGCGGCGCAGCGGCATCGAGCGCCGGCTCACCGACTCGCTCGAGACCGCGCTGAAGCTCGCGGAGGGCGTGGCCGAGGTCGAGATCGTCGGCGGTATCACGACCGGCACCGGGGCGGTCGCGAAGAACGGCAAGAGGTCGGCCGGTCGCGGCGAGGCCGTTCCGATGAAGCTCGGCGAGTCGCCCGACGAGAGCGGCGACACGGAGATCCTCACGTTCTCCGAGCACCTCGCGTGCACGCACTGCGGCCTCTCCTTCGACGAGCTCGCGCCGCGCAACTTCTCCTTCAACTCGCCGTACGGCGCGTGTCCCGCGTGCGACGGGCTCGGCACCAAGTTCCAGGTCGACCCCGAGCTCGTCGTCCCCGACGAGGACCTGTCGATCGACCAGGGTGCGATCGCGCCGTGGTCCGGTTTCCGCGGCGAGTACTTCAGTCGCGTGCTGAGCGCGGTCGCGCGCGAGTACGACTTCAAGACGTCGACCACGTGGAAGAAGCTGAAGGCCGCGCACAAGAAGATCGTCCTGTACGGCACCGGCCAGAAGCAGGTCACGATCAGCTACAAGAACCGTTACGGGCGGCAGCGTTCGTACACCACACGGTTCGAGGGCGCGATCTCGTGGCTCGAGCGCCGCTACACCGAAGCCGAGAGCGACCGCTCGCGCGAGCTCATCGAGGGCTACATGCGCGAGGTGCCGTGCCCGGTGTGCGACGGCGCGCGCCTGAAGCCCGAATCGCTCGCGGTGAAGATCGACGGCCGCAACATCCACGAGATCGGCGACATGTCGATCGCCGACTGCGCGGCGGCACTCCGCACGCTCAAGCTGTCGGAGCGCGACCGACTGATCGCGGAGCGGGTGTCGAAGGAGGTCAACGAGCGACTGCAGTTCCTGCTCGACGTCGGCCTCGACTACCTGTCGCTGAACCGGCCGTCGGGCACGCTCGCCGGCGGTGAGGCGCAGCGCATCCGGCTCGCGTCGCAGATCGGCAGCGGCCTCGTCGGCGTGCTGTACGTGCTCGACGAGCCGTCGATCGGCCTGCACCAGCGCGACAACCAACGCCTCATCGACACGCTGGTCCGCCTGCGCGACCTCGGCAACACCGTCATCGTCGTCGAGCACGACGAGGAGACGATCCGTGTCGCCGACCACATCGTCGACATCGGACCCGGCGCGGGTGAGCACGGCGGGAGCGTGCTCGTCTCGGGTTCACTCGACGATCTGATCAACGCGCCGGACTCGATCACCGGGCAGTACATCGCGCGGCGGCGCGCGATCCCGGTGCCGACACTGCGGCGCACGCCGGGCGAGAAGTGGATCACGGTGCGCGGCGCGCGCGAGCACAACCTGCGCGACATCGACGTCGAGCTCCCGCTCGGTTGCTTCGTCGTCGTCACCGGTGTGAGCGGCAGCGGGAAGAGCACGCTCGTCAACGACATCCTCTTCCACGCGCTGATGCAGAAGGTGTACCGGTCGCGCACGGTGCCGGGTCGGCACCGCGGCATCGACGGCGCGGAGGCGCTCGACAAGGTCGTCGACATCGACCAGTCGCCGATCGGGCGCACGCCCCGTTCGAACCCCGCGACGTACACCGGCGTGTTCGACAAGATCCGCACGTTGTTCGCGGCGTCGCAGGAGTCGAAGGTGCGCGGCTACCAGCCCGGCCGGTTCTCGTTCAACGTGAAGGGCGGCCGCTGCGAGGCGTGCGCGGGGGACGGCACGATCAAGATCGAGATGCACTTCCTGCCCGACGTGTACGTGCCGTGCGAGGTGTGCAAGGGCGCGCGCTACAACCGCGACACGCTCGACATCACGTGGCGCGGCAAGAACATCGCCGAGGTGCTCGACATGCCGTGCGAGGAGGCGCTCGAGTTCTTCGGCGCGCAGCCCGCGATCGCGCGCCAGCTCCAGACGATCGTCGACGTCGGGCTCGGGTACGTGCGGCTCGGCCAGAGCGCGCCCACGCTGTCCGGGGGCGAGGCGCAGCGCGTGAAGCTCGCGAGCGAGCTCGGCAAGCGCGCGACGGGGCAGACGATCTACATCCTCGACGAGCCGACGACCGGTCTTCACTTCGAGGACGTGCGGCGACTGCTCGGCGTGCTGCAGCGACTCGTCGACACGGGCAACACGGTGTTGGTGATCGAGCACAACCTCGACGTGATCAAGAGTGCGGACTGGATCGTCGACCTCGGACCCGAGGGCGGCTCGGGCGGCGGTGCGATCGTCGCCGAGGGCACACCCGAGCAGGTCGCGAAGGTTCCCGAGAGTCACACGGGACG
>DATBAK010000052.1 GCA_036271555.1 Acidimicrobiia bacterium | reverse complement strand
CGGTCGATCACGTCACCCTGACGATCGATGGCAAGTCGGTCTCGGTGCCCAAGGGCACCAACGTGCTCGAGGCCGCGCGTCAGCTCGGCACCGACATCAGCGCGTTCTGTTACCACCCGGGCCTCCCGGTGGTCGCGCAGTGCCGGCAGTGCCTGGTCTCGATCGAGAAGAACCCCAAGCTCCAGCCGAGCTGCCAGCAGGTCGTCGCCGAAGGCATGGTCGTCCACACGACCGACCATCAGTCGACGCTCGCCCGCAAGCAGCAGCTCGAGTTCACGCTGCTCAACCACCCGGTCGACTGCCCGATCTGCGACAAGGCCGGCGAGTGCACGCTGCAGAAGCTGTACTTCGACCACGACAACGAGAACTCGCGCGTCGACACGCCGAAGGTGCACAAGAACAAGGTCGTCGACCTCGGGCCGACGATCGTGCTCGACCAGGAGCGCTGCATCCTGTGCTCGCGCTGCATCCGCGTGTGCGACGAGGTCGCGGGCTCGCACCAGCTCGAGTTCTCGCACCGCGGCGATCACGAGGTGCTCGGCACCGCGCCCGGCGAGCAGCTCGACAACGCGTACTCGCTGAACACCGTGGACGTGTGCCCGGTCGGCGCGCTGACCGCCAAGGACTTCCGCTTCACGATGCGCGCGTGGGAGCTCGAGGCGACGCCGAGCGTGTGCAACGGCTGCGCGACCGGCTGCAACACCGAGATCCACCACAAGCACGGGCGCGCGTGGCGCCTGGTGCCGCGCCACAACGAGCACGTCAACGACTACTGGATGTGCGACGAGGGCCGCCTGACCTATCACCCGCTGCGCGAGCATCGGCTCGCGGCGGCGACCGTCGACGGCCTGCCCGCGGGCTGGGATCGCGCGATCGCGGCGGCCGCGGCGCGCGTGAAGGACCCGGCGCAGGTCGCGGTCGTGCTGAGCGCCGGGGCGAGCAACGAGGACAACTTCGCGCTCGCGCGGCTCGCCAAGGAGTGGAAGCTCGCGACGGTGTACGTCGCGGCGCGGCCGCCGGTGCCGGCGCGCGCCGACGGCAAGCTGCGCGTCGCCGACATCAACGCGAACAACGCGGGCGTCAAGGTGATCGCCGACGCGCTCGGCCTGGCGACCAAGCCGGCGTACGAGCTCGATCACGCGACCGTGAAGGCGGTCGTGATGCTCGGCGACATCCTGCCCGGTGTCGGCGCGGCGCGGGTGTCGGAGCTCGAGGTGATCGCGCTGACGGCGTCGGAAGCCGGGGTCGCCGCGGGCGCGCGCGTCGCGCTGCCGATCGCGATGTGGGCGGAGACGCCGGGCACCGCGACCAACAAGGACGGCCGCGTGCAGCGCATGCACGCCGCGTTTCCGCCGCCCGGCCAGGCGCTGCCCGGCTGGGAGGTGATCGTCCGGCTCGCGCAGGCGACGAACGTGAAGCTCGCGTGGGCTCACGCGCGCGACGTGTTCAAGGACATGACGGCGTCGGTGCCGGCGTGGAAGGAGCTCGCGTGGTCGCGCGAGGCTCGCCCGCTCGCGCTGCGCTTCGCGGGGAGCAGAGGCTGAGCCATGCCTTCGATCTGGGAGATCCTCGACTGGCCGGGCACGAAGTGGCTGTTCCTGGCGTTCGGCCTCGTGATGCCGCTCGCGTCGCTGCTGACCTGGGCCGAGCGCCGGCAGAGCGCGATGATGCAGGACCGGCTCGGTCCGAACCGCGCGAACATCGGACCGATCAAGCTGAAGGGCATCCTTCACTTCATCGCCGACGCGGTGAAGATGATCTTCAAGGAAGACTTCATCCCCGGGAACGTCCACAAGGGGCTGTTCGCGCTGGCGCCGGTCCTCGCGCTCGCCCCGGTGCTGATCGCGTTCGCGATCATCCCGTTCGGCCCGACGATCTACCCGCACGAGTTCTTCCACCACCTCGATCCGATCCAGGTGGCGCAGTTCCACCAGCACATCCCGATGGACGGCGAGGTCGGTAACTACACCGACTCGATCCGGCTCCAGATCTTCTCGATCGACTTCGGCCTGATCTTCTACTTCGCGATCCTCACGCTCGCGAACTACGGCGGCACGATCGCGGGTTGGGCCAGCTACAACAAGTGGGCGCTGCTCGGCGGTCTGCGCAGCTCGTCGCAGATGATGTCGTACGAGGTCGCGATGGGCCTGTCGCTGATGGGCGCCTTCCTGCTGACCGGCGCGCTCGAGCCGGGCGCGATCGTCGAGCACGGCGCGAGCGCGACGTTCCAGCTCGATCACGCGATGAGCGGCTCGAACCCGCTCAACTGGCTGTGGCTGTGGCAGCCGCTGGGGCTCGTGCTGTTCGTGACCGCGGCGATCGCCGAGACCAAGCGCGCGCCGTTCGACATCCCGGAGGGCGAGCCCGAGATCATCGGCTACTTCGTCGAGTACAGCGGCATTCGCTGGGGCATGTTCTTCCTCGCGGAGTTCATCGAGATCGTCTTCATCTCGGCGGTCATCGTGACGGTCTTCTTCGGCGGCTGGCAGGTCCCGTTCCTCGACGCCGACGGCTTCCGCTTCGGCGGCGAGCTGCAGCAGGTCGGCAGCATGATGGTGCCGACCGGCGGCATGATCGCGCCGCTGCCGCACTGGTTGGTCGTGCTGATGCAGTTCGGCGCGTTCGGCCTCAAGGTCGTGTTGCTGTGCTGGTTCCAGCTGATGGTGCGCTGGACGCTGCCGCGGTTCCGCGCGGACCAGCTGATGAACCTCGGGTGGAAGCTGTTGCTGCCGCTCGCGCTCGGCAACGTCATGGTCACCGCGCTGGTCCGCCTGATCAGCTTGTACTGGTAGGAGCACGATGTCGGATCATGGCCATCACGTCGAACAGACCGTCGGACCGAAGATCATCGCGGTCAGCGCGGTGCACCCGCGCGTGCGCACGATCCAGATCGAGCGCCCGGAGGACGAGGACACGACGTTCGTCGCCGCGACGGCGAAGGGCCTCGGCATCACGATCAAGCACTTCGCGAAGAATCTGTTCCTGCCGCTTCGCAAGCTGACGACGCGCGCGAAGACCGGCGCGGCCGTCGCCGAGAAGCGCCGCAACGACATCGAGACCGTGCAGTACCCGGAGGAGAAGGTCGTCTACCCGGAGCGGTTCCGCGGCCTGCACCGGCTGATGCTGCGCGACGACGGCGCCGTGCGGTGCGTGGCGTGCATGTGCTGCCCGACGGTGTGCCCGGCGCACTGCATCACGATCGTGCCCGAGGAGAGCGACTCGAAGTCGATCGAGAAGCGGCCGGCGATCTTCGAGATCGACGAGCTGCGCTGCGTGGTGTGCGGGCTGTGCGTCGAGGCGTGCCCGTGCGACGCGATCCGCATGGACACCGGCGAGCACGCGCATCCGGTCGAGGACCGCGCGAACGCCATCGAGACCAAGGAGTCGATGATGGCGCGCGGCATCAAGTCGATCGCCAAGCAGGGTGGCGAGGGGCCGAACTGGCAGTCGACGGCGAAGAACCCGCAGCGGTAGACACCGCTGCGGCATCCGAGTCTGCGGTGCGCCGCAGGGTCGGAGTCGTGGTTCGCGTCGTCGGGACGCTCGGCGCGTGGTTCATCTACGCGCTGATCTGGCTGTTCGGGCGCGCGCGCCGGCGCGCGGACATCGACTGGCTCGTCGGGCCACTGGGCGGGAGCGTGATCGGCGATCACGCGTATCGCGAGACCGCGGTGCGCGAGGGGCTGTCGCTCGACCGCAGCGGCGGCGACGGCGGGCTGGTGCCGGACTTCGACGCGCTCGCGGGCGACGGCTTCGATCCGGCGAGCGTGCATCCGCTCGTCCGCGAGTTCTACGAGCACACGACGCGGTTCGCGATGGACGTGTGGTCGCAGACGTTCTTCCCCGCGCGGATCGGGCTGTGGCTGCTCGTCAAGACGATCTCGAAGATGGTCGACCAGCTGAACTTCCCGCTGTCGCCGCTCGACACGGCGCGCGGCATCACGAGCGAGATCATCCTGCTGCGGCGCGCCGATCACTCGGTGCGCTACACCGGCTGGTTCCGCACGCTCGCCCAGCAGCACTCGGTGCTCTACACCGGCTTCTACATGACGCAGGTCGCTCCCGGCGAGGGCCGCGCGTGCATGAAGGTCGTGTTCCCGATGCCGAACGGCAACGCGACCGTCGTGCTGCGGCCCGAGGCCGACGGCCGCGCACTGATCCTCGACTCGAGCGGCCGCCGGTTCGGCGACGCCGGCTTCTACCGCGTCCAGGGCCGCGGCGAGGACCGCCTGCAGGTCTGGCACGTCCGCTCGCTGAAGGAGCACTTCCGCGTGTTCGTGGACGACGTCGGCGTGCTGCGCTGCGACCACAAGGTCAGCTTCCTCGGCCTGCCGGTGCTGTCGCTGCACTACAAGATGACGCGCCGCTAAAAAAAGGATGGGCCCAGCAGCTCTCGCTGCTGGGCCCAAATGAGCACGACCGTTCGACCGTAGGGCAGTCTATCCCCTACGCCTATGCGTAGGTGGGCTCCGCATAATCCTTCGGGCTTCCCGACGAGCGGGCGTGCACTCCCGGAACAGAGGCAGATCCCTGGATAGCAATTGTAGGAGACAGATTAGCCCTGGTTCTCGCATCGAACCGCAGTGCTCGAATTCAAAGCTACGGATCGCGATCGAATCCGTCAATCGAAAAAATGACGAGGCGATCACTTCCTCGTGCGGCGATCATTTCCGGACGAAGCGCCGCGTCGAAGTCGTGTCGTCGTGTTCGCTGCGCAACATCTCGAACAGCAGGTGCGCGTGCCACGTGCCATCGCGCCAGATGTCGTCCTCCATGCGTCCCACGAGTCGAAATCCACACTTCTCGATCACGCGCCGCGACGCCTCGTTCTCCGCGAAGCAGCGCACCACGATCTTGTGCAACCCCACGGCCTCGAAGCCGAACCGGATCACCGCCTGCGCGGCCTCGGTCATCAGCCCCTGGCCCCACAGCGGCGGCGCCATCCAGTAGCCGAGCTCCGCGCGGTCCAGCCTCAGTGCGCGCTTGCGCCACTCGATCGCCTCCAGGCTGATCCGACCGACCGCCTTGCCCTCGTGCACGATCGACCAGTGCAGCGCCACGCCGCTCGCGACCTGCTCCGCGGTCGCCTTCAGGATCGCGCGCGTCTCGTCGCGATCGACGTGCGCGCGCCAGCTCATGAACCGCGGGAACGCCGGATCCGACACCCACGGCCACACGTCCTCGAGGTCGTCGACCGACACCGGCCGCAGCGCGAGCCGCGGCGTCACGAAGTCCAGCTTCAGCTCGCCCGGCTTCGCGAGATCGGCGTCGGCGCGAGGCGGTTCAGAGCGCACGCGTCGAGACTACCTCGCCGCTCCGCGACACGCACCGGACCTGCCGGAGCCCAGCCGCGCGCGCGCTCGGCATCGCCGCGTCGAGCATCGGGCCCATCGCCGGATCGCTGCACGAGCTCGATCGCACCTCGAGGTAGTCGCCGCCGACCGAGACGTCCGACCACAGGCGCTGCCGGTCGAGCGCGCTCTTGAGGTCCTGGCCGACCTCGCGCGCAGACGGCCCGCGCGGCGCGGCCTCGACCTCGGTCTGCGCCGGGGGCGTCGCCGCTTGCTCCGGCTGCTCGACCGTCGATGGTCCGACCTGCGGCACGGTGACCACGGGCGTGCTCGCGGAGCTCGTCGGCCCGGCCTCGGCCTTCGCCGACCCGCCGTGGTGGAGGATCAAGAACCCGAGCACGCCGACCACCACGACCGCTCCCGCCGCGATCGCCGGCCACGGCACCGCCGCGCTCCCGCCGCCGCCCATCGACGTGCCGCTGGCCGCCACGCCGCCCGACAGGTTCGTCGTGCCGGCGCGCTTGAACACCACGCGCGGCAGCATGGTCTGGCACTTGGGACACTTCACGTAGCCCGCGACCACGGGTACACCGCACGCCGGACACGTCACACCGCTCACAGATTCGACGATACACGTCGACGCCGAACGAGCAAGAACATCGTCGCCGCGCCGAGGGCCAGCGCGCCTGCCCCGCCGCCGCCGGTATCGCAGCAGCCACCCCCGCCGTGGCCGACCGGCTCGCAGCTGTGCGGGTCATCGGCGATCGGGTAGATGGTGCACATCGCGTCGATGTCGTCGGACGCGAGGGTCTGCTTCTTGGTCTCGCCGCAGTCCTGGAACGGGAACATCGTGGCGTCCGCGATCGACGGGTTGGCCGCCAGCGCCGCGGTGTCCGAGCACAGCGGGACCGCGCTGCCGGTGTTGTCGACCCGCGGCGGGTCGGTGTCGACGCGACATGTGTGCTCGAGTCCGTGCACGTGGCCGAGCTCGTGCGTCAGCGTGTTCTGCAGCTCGGCGTGGCAGGCCTCGGTGCTCGCGGTCGCGCCGGCGACCGAGATCGCGAAGTTCACGCCGTTGATCTCGACGTCGGCGTCCTGGATCGCGCCGTCGTTCTTGCTCGACGCGTCGTCGATGAAGATCGCGGTCGTGATGCCGGCGGCCGACGCGTCGTAGCAGCGCTTCGGATCGTTATCGACCGCGGGCCGGCACCAGTCGTCGTCGCGGAACTTGATCAGGTTCACGCCGTCGTTGCCGACCTCGGACGCCTTGGTGCCGGCGTTCTGCATCACCATGTACGAGCACGTCGCGGTGACCGTGTCCGTGTTCCAGGTCTCGATCGACGCGTCGACCACCGACTGCACCGACGCGAACGGCACCGCCGACGTGCCCGCGGAGTCGAGCGTCACGAACATGCAGCCCGATTGCCAGAACAGGTAGTGGCCGGCCTTCGTCGGGCCGGTGCGCACGAAGTCGGCGTGGTACGGCGACACCGGCCACGTCACCGAGTCCGCGACGACGTGCACGCGCCCGCGCAGATCGACGTCGGCGTGCGCCGCGACCTGCACGACGTCGCCGACCTGCATCACGGCCGTGCCCGGGAACGTGCGCATGCCGAGGCCGTCGACCGTGCCGCCGAGCTGACTCACCACGACGTCGCCGTCGGGCGTGTGTACGGTGGCGTCGGTGACGATGCGGCTACCGTCGGCGACCCAGTGACTGTCGGCCGCGATCACGGGGCCGCTGACCAGCATCGCCCTAACCCTACCATGACGTGCTAACACCGCGGCCGTGACCGTTCGCGTCCGTGTTGCCCCATCGCCGACGGGGGACCCGCACGTCGGGACCGCGTACATCGGCCTGTTCAACTACTGCTTCGCGAAGAAGCACGGCGGACAGTTCGTCCTGCGCATCGAGGACACCGACCAGAGCCGCGCGCGCGCGGACTCCGAGCGCATGATCTACGAGGCGCTGACGTGGGTCGGCTTGACCTGGGACGAAGGCCCCGACATCGGTGGCCCGTTCGGCCCGTATCGCCAGAGCGAGCGCACCGCGATCTACCGCGAGCACGCGCAGCTGCTGCTCGACAAGGGCGCGGCGTATCGCTGCTTCTGCACCGAGGACCGGCTGCACAAGGTCCGCATCCAGCAGCAGGCCGAGAAGCGCGCGCACATCGGCTACGACCGCCACTGTCGCGACATCGCCGCGGACGAGTCGGCGAAGCGCGCGGCCGCCGGCGACGCGCACGTGGTGCGGCTGAAGATGCCGACGACCGGCACGATCGTCGTCGCCGACCGGCTGCGCGGCAACGTCGAGTTCAACGCCGAGGAGAGCGACGACCAGGTCCTGCTCAAGTCGGACAGCTTCCCGACGTATCACCTCGCGAACGTCGTCGACGATCACCTGATGCGCATCACGCACGTGATGCGTGCCGAGGAGTGGCTGTCGTCGACGCCGAAGCACGTCGTGCTCTACCAGGCGTTCGGCTGGGAGCTGCCGCAGTGGATCCACATGCCGCTGCTGCGCAACAGCGACAAGTCGAAGATCAGCAAGCGCAAGAACCCGGTCTCGATCAACTTCTATCGCGACTACGGGATCCTGCCGCAGGCGCTGCTCAACTACCTCGGCCAGATGGGGTGGTCGTTCGGCGACAACCGCGAGAAGTTCACGCTCGCCGAGATGATCGAGGTGTTCTCGATCGACCGCGTGTCGCTCGGCGGCCCGGTGTTCGACGTCGCGAAGTTGACCGCGCTCAACGCCGACTACCTGCACGCGATGACGCCGGCGCAGCTCACCGACGCCGTGATGGCGTGGCGGCTGTCGCGCGCGCTGCTCGAGCCGGCGATCGGCATCGTGCAGAAGCGCGTGCGCACGCTCGGCGAGATCGTGCCGGCGGTCGAGTACTTCTTCGTCGGCGACGTCGACCACGCGCCGCTCGTGCCGCAGCTCGCGGTCGCCGGCGTCGCGCCCGCCGACGTCGGCGCGGCGCTGCTCGACTACGTCGATCGTATCGAGGCGCGCGACGGCTTCACGAAGGAGATGCTCGAGGAGGTCGCGCGCGAGTGGACGGGCAAGCTCGGCTGGAAGCCGAAGCAGGCGTTCCCGCTGCTGCGGCTCGCGGTCACCGGCCGCACCGAGACGCCGGGC
Source organism: Acidimicrobiia bacterium (assembly GCA_036271555.1). Classification (NCBI taxonomy): domain Bacteria; kingdom Bacillati; phylum Actinomycetota; class Acidimicrobiia; species Acidimicrobiia bacterium. Next base: position 12,106 of record DATBAK010000052.1, on the reverse strand, counting down.
CTGTTCGACATCATGGCGTTGATCGGCAAGGAGCTGACCCGCCGCCGCCTGCGTCGCGCCGCCGAGGCGCTGGCGTCGAGTCGCTGATGCTCCTGTCGTGGCGCCGCCATCGCTGGCTGCGCTGGCTCGTGCGGTGGGGGCGTCACTTCACGGTCGCGCAGTGGCGCGCGATCGATCGCGACACGCCGGACCTCGGCAAGCCGGCGTACGGCCGCGTGCTGGTCGTCGTGGTCGCGGTCGCGATCGTGGTGATCCTGCAGCAGTACATCGGCGACATCGAGGTGTTCCAGCGCTGGTTCCCGGCGAAGGGCCCGCAGGGGCCGCGCGGCGACGAGTACTGGGACCTCAAGGGCTTCGCGTGGTGGGCGGGCTGGCGCGTCGGCGGGTATCTGCTCGCGCCGCTGATCGCGATCCCGCTGCTCGGCGATCGCTATCGCGACTACTACATCTCGCCGCGCGGGTTCCTGCCGCACCTGCCGACGTACCTCGTGCTGTTCGGGATCGTGCTGCCCGCGGTGGTGCTCGCGTCGCGGTCGGCGGAGTTCCGCGCGACCTATCCGTTCTATCGCCTGGCGAACCGGTCGCTGTTCGACCTGCTCGCGTGGGAGGCGATGTACGCGATGCAGTTCTTCGCGCTCGAGGTGTTCTTCCGCGGCTTCATCCTGCAGGGCCTGCGGCGCGCGATCGGGGCGAACGCGGTGTTCGTGATGGTGATCCCGTACTGCATGATCCACTTCGGCAAGCCGATGCCCGAGACGTTCGGCGCGATCATCGCCGGCACCGTGCTCGGCACGATCGCGATGCGCACGCGCTCGATCTGGGGCGGCGTCGCGATCCACGTCGGCGTGGCTGTCACGATGGACATGCTCGCGCTGCGCGCCTGCCCCGGCTTCGGCAGCGGCCACTTCTGCGAGTGAGCGATCGATTCGGTCGCGATCGCGAGCGCCCTCGGGATGCTGGGCGATCAGACGCCGACACAGGTCGAGGTCGAGCTCGCCGCCGTCGTCGCTCACTTCGTGTACATGGGCCAGAACGCGAAGCGCGGGTCGTCGGGATAGCGCTGCGATGCGGCCTCAACAGCTCGCGGTAACGTGCGGCTGCAGCGCTGACGAAGACGCCGGACAAGTGATGTCGTGCCGATGTTCCAGGGTCGGTTGCCGTCCAGTACAGCAGCGCCGCCGCCAGCATCAGGTCCGGTTCGAAGCCCCGCGCCAGCAACGTCTCATACGCGGCGGCCGCGCCTTGATACCGGCGCTCTCGATCGAACTGGCGAGCGCCTGGCAGATGCCGCTTGAAGACGACTCGTACGAGCCGGCTTCGAGCTCACTCCTCGCCGGCATCATCCTCCTGCCCGTGGAACAGCGTCTTGAAGTAGCGCTCGGGCGAAGCGAGGAACTCGCGCGTGATGCGGAAGTGCTCCGTGTCCTGGTAGGCGATCGGCGCGATGCCGTCGGCACCGAGGCGATAGATCAAGGCGTTCGGGTACGCCATCAGGATCGGCGAGTGCGTGGCGATCACGAGCTGCGACGCGCGCCGCTCGACGAGGTCGTGCATGATCGCCAGCAGCGACAGCTGGCGTTGCGGAGATAGCGCGGCCTCGGGCTCGTCGAGGATGTACAGGCCGTCGCCGTGGAAGCGGTGCTGCGCCAGCGCCAGGAACGACTCGCCGTGCGACTGCTCGTGCGGCGACACGCCGCCATAGCCGGCCGCGACGTCCAGGCGCTCGATCTCCGTCGCGACGTTGAAGTAGCTCTCCGCGCGCAGGAAGAAGCCGTCGCGCGGGCGTCGAGTCCCGCGAACCGGCCGCATGAACTCGTGCAGACACGACTCGGACCGCCGGGTTCCGAACCGGAAGTTCTTCGAGCCACCCTCCGCGTTGAAGCCCGCGAGCACCGCGATCGCTTCGATCAGCGTCGACTTGCCGGCGCCGTTCTCGCCGATCAGGAACGTGACCTTCGGATCGAGCGCGAGCTCGTCGAGCGAGCGGATCGACGGGATCGAGAACGGGTAGCGCCCGAAGTCGGGACCGCTCTCGCGCACCAGGCGAACGGCTCGCAGGTATCCCTCGGTCACCCGCATCGCGACCGCCAGCATACCCAGCGCCTGGCGTATCGTGGTCTCGTGAAACCGTACGAGTTCGACGAGAAGCAGGACGAGGTGGTGGCGACGCTCGCTAACTCGATGATCAACGTCGCGATGATCACGCTGCTCGGCAGCATCGCGATGGTCGGGCGTTCGGTGCTGCTGTGGCTCGCCATCGGCATCGCCGGCAACTTCGGGCTCGCGCAGCTCGGGCTCACGGCGTCGGTCGGCGAGATCGCCGTCGCGGCGCTGCTCCTGATCGCCGGCCGAAAGCTGGTCCAGATCCCGCGCACCGAGGGCGAGGACATGCCGAACCTGATGAGCGCGCTGTCGACGCTCGCCACGACCTACCTCATCCAGGGCGTCGCGTTCGCCGCGGTCACCGGGCTCGTCCTGTGGGCGGCGTTCGCGTGGTGACCGCCGGCGACACCAGCGTCGAGTACGAGTTCGACGCCGACCAGAACCGTGTCGTCGCCAGCGTCGCGCGCAACGCGCGGTTCGCGGGCGCGATGAACCTGCTGTTGACGGCCGCGCTCGTGTTCGCGTCCGTCAAGCTCGCCGGCGAGGCCGGGTGGTCGCTGTCCGAGATCGGCAGCGCGCTGATCGTCGTCGCGATGGCGATGGCACTGACCGTCGTCTACGGCATCTGGCTGCTGCGCGCCGCGTCGCGGTTCACGAAGATCGTGTCGACTCAGGGCACCGACATGGCGCACCTGATGCTCGCGTTCCGCGAGCTCGCGAACATCTACCAGACGCAGTGGTGGCTGTACGTGATCTCGTTCGTCGTCGGGATCGGGCTCTTGCTGCTCGCGTGGGTGCCGCTACAGGTCACGGTGTTCGTCGCGATCGTCGTGTTCGAGTACGCCGGGATCGGGAAGGTGTTCGCGAAGGCCGGCTACTCGGGGTGGTCGATCGTGGTGCCGTACTACAACCTCGTCGTGCTGGTGCAGGTCGCCGGCAAGCCGTTCTGGTGGTCGTTCCTGCTGATCATCCCGGGCGTCAACGTCGTCGTCGGCGCGCTGGTGTCGTTCGCGATCGCGCGGTCGTTCGGGCGCGGCACGGGGTTCGGCGTCGGCCTGTGGCTGCTGCCGTGGGTGTTCTATCCGATCCTCGGGTTCGGCAACGCCGAGTACTACGCGGGCGCGAACCTGCGCTGATCCCGCGCTGATCCGCGCGCTCAGAGACTGGGAATGAATTCCCAGTCTCTGTCGATCGGCTTGTCGCCGCAGACGGCGACGCGCCTGTCCGGAGAAGATCGCGCGGGACGACCCGCGCTCAGTCCGGCTTCCAGCGCGCCGCGGTGTTCATCGCCGTGACCAGCTCCTTGGCCGCGGGGCGCTGGATCTGGCCGGTGTTCGAGACCTCGAACGTGCCGGCGTCGTCGGTGATGCGCAGCGTCTCCACGGAGTCGAACGCCTGCGACTGCTTCGTCTCCGGCTCGATCCGAGCCGCCGCCGCGAGCCCGGTCAGCGCGCGGAGCTCGCCGGGATCGAGCTTGCGGGTCCACGGCTTGTGGTCGGGATCGGTAGCCACGACCGTCGCGGCGTCGAGATCGGCGACGACGTGCCACGTGCAGCCGCCGCAGATCTGGCCGTGCCACGTCGCGAGCCCGCCGAACGTCAGGTCCACACCGTGGATCGCGGCGGCGCGCGCAGGCGGCCGCACCGCCGCGTGATTCTCGGGCGTGGCCGGCGACGCCGGCGGATCGGGCTCGCGCGTGCACCCCGCGAGCGCCAGTCCAACGAGCACGGCCGTCCGCAGCATTCCCGATCCAACGCCCGCCGCCATCGAATGATTCAGGCCGTCAGATGTCCGCGCACGGCCTCGGCAATCGGGTCCGCCACGCAGATCCGGTTCGTCGCGTGCGGGATCGTGTCGCACGTGACGATGCCGCGCGCGCCCGCGCCGGTCAGCTGGTCGTCGACCGCGTCCGCAAACACCGCGTGGATCGCGACGCACACCGGCGCCACGCTGCCCGCCGCGCGCAGCAGCCGCGTCGCCTCGATCATCGTGCGCCCGGTCGACACGATGTCGTCGATCAGCACCGGCTGGTGGCCGTTCCACGCGCGCTGCACGCCGCCGGCGACCGACACGTCGCGATCGCCGCGCCGCGTCTTCTCGAGGATCACGAACTCGGCGCCGCAGTGCTCCGCGACCGCCTGCACCCACTGCACGCTCTCGGCGTCCGGCCCGACGAGTACCGGGTGCGTGACCTCGCTCGCGATCCAGCTCGCGATCGACGGCGCCGCGCGCGCGATCGTCGTCGGGATCGAGTAGATGCCGTCGAGCGACGGCAGCCGGTGCAGGTGCGGATCGACCGTCACCAGCCAGTCGACCGTGCGCGACACCAGCTTGCCGAAGTAGCGCGCCGAGACACCTTGCCCCGGCGCGAACGCCTCGTCCTGCCGCATGTACGCGAGGTACGGCGCCACCAGGCCGACGCGCCGCGCGCCGTGATCGCGGAGCGTGTCCGCGACGAACGCGAGCAACAGGAACCGATCGGTCGTGCCCGCGATCTGGTGCAGGCTGCCGCACAGCACCGCGTCGCGACCGGCGACCCGCGCCGGATCGACCTGGATGCACAGCTCCCCGTCGGGGAACACGTGGACCTCGGGCACCACCAGCTCCGCACCGAGCCGCGCGGCGAGCTTGCGTGCTTGATCGTCGCCGCCGGGCAACGGGACGACGATCGCCGTGCTCTTCACCGAGCCAGTCTAGCTCAGTGCGCGTTCGCTTTCTTGTACCCGGGCCGCGCCGCGCACCGCTCGCCCCACGCATTGAGGTTCTTGAACGCGCTGAAGTCCATCTTCTGGTAGCGCAGCCAGTCCAGGAACGAGTTGATGTGCGCGTCCGCCAACGTGAAGTCGCTGCCGCAGATGAACTGCTTGGTCGCCAGCGACGTGTCGAGCATGCCGAGCAGCTCGTGGACTTCCTTCGCCGCGACCTCGGCCACCTTCGCGTTCTGCTGGTCCGCCGGCACCCACGTGCCGGTGTTGCGGCCGATGCGATACACGGCGTCGCCGAGCGTCACGTTCGACCACACGACCCACTTCATCGCCTCGCCGCGCTTCGGGCCGGGCTCGGGCCACAGCTTCTTCGCGGTGCCGAACGTCTCGCCGAGATAGATCGTGATCGCCGCGCTCTCCCAGATCGCCACGCCGTCGTGGACGATCGCCGGCACCTTGCCGTTCGGGTTGATCGCGAGGAACTCGGGCTTCTTGGAGCCGCCGCCCTTGATATCGACGACGACGCGCTCGTGCGGGATGTCGAGCTCCGCCATGCACACGTCGGTGATCGTCGCGGTCGACATCGGGGATGTATAGAAGGTCAGCGTCATGCGCGGATGATGCTCCGCTCAGAACACGAATGTCATCGCCTGCGCTTCGCCATCGCCGTGGAACGTGACGGTGGTGCCCGAGATCGTCACCGTCGAGGTGTCGAACATGTCCGGATTCGCGAGCGCACAGCGCGGCGCGGCGCCGGCGGCCGGCAGCGAGCAGCCCATGATCGCGGTCGGGTGGCGCACGATGTCGGTCGCGTGCAGGTCGGGATCGTTGTGCATGACCGACGACTCGATCTCGAAGCGGATCCACACCACGCCGGCCGCCTCGCTGATCACCGCCTTGGTCAGCTTCATGTCGGCGCACTTGCCCATGCCGCAGCCCGCCGAGTAGACCGACAGCGTCTCGGTCGCGGTCCACCACGTCTTGCCATCGGTCAGCGACACCCGGATGTCGTGCGCGTCCTCGCCCTCGAGCGCCTCGTCGAACACGTAGACCTGGTCGCCGTGCGAGACCGACGCGCGCGCGAACACGCTGCCGCCGGCGGTCGTCGCCGCGGCGGCCTCGGTGTGGATCGTCTGCGCCGGCGGTTGCGCCGCCGGGTCGGCGAACGCGGTCGCGGAGATCAGGGCAACGGCGGCGATGCTGGCGAGACGCATGGGCGGCGGATAGAGCACCCGCCGTGCCACGAGCAGTTCCGGCCACTTGGACCGCGCAGTGTCTGGCTAGACACTCTTGAGCGGCGTCAGGTGCAACAGCACCGGGATGACCTTGCCGCTCGTCACGATCTGCATGTGCTCGTACTGCGACCGCACGTAGAGCAGCTTGGCGCGGCGCTCCTTCTTCGAGAAGTCCGACGCGGTGTCCGGCATCTTCTCGCGCGCCACCGCGAACTTGTACTTGTCGACGAACGCCTCCGACGCCTGCGCGGTGTTCGCGCCGACCACGATCAGCTTGTGCTCGTCGGCGTGCTTGCCGCTGTCGATGTACTCGTCGAACGCCGACTCGCCCGCGTACATCGCGTCGAGCAGGATGATCTGATCGACGAGGCGGTGATCGACCCACTGCATGATCGTGCGGAACGCGCCCGAGTGGCCCATCACGACGACCGGCCCGTCGGGCAGGTGGATGTTCGCGCGCGTGACCGCGCGGCGGAGGTCGGTGAGCGCCGGCCAGTTGACCGCGTCGTCGTTGCTCGCCGGCGCGTCGGGCACGATGAACATCGCGTTCTGGTGCGACGCCTTGAACTGCTTGGCGAGGTCGTAGTCGCGCCACGCGGCGTCGGCGTCGACCCAGTAGCCGTGGACATAGACCACCGTGCCGGCGGTCTCGCGGTCGTAGCCCGGCGGGATCCACACGTGGACCGCGCCCTCGGCGGTCTTGATGCGCCAGTGCCTGCCGCCGGCCACCGTGTCTTCCTTCTTGTCGAGGTGGCTCTCGCCGTCGTCCTTCGCGACGTGGTCGTGATGCGCGCGCGTCGCCGCCATCCGCGCCTTGTGCGCGGGTGCGTCCTTCTTCGGCGCGTCTTTCGCCGGTGCGTCTTTCGCCGGCGCGTCTTTCGCCGGCGCGTCTTTCGGCGCGTCGGGCACCTGATCCGTCGGCGGCGCCGTGTCGTCCGGCGCGTTCTCGTTCGGCGCGCCCGGCGCGTCGTCGTCGGCCGTCGAGATCGACGTCTGCCCGGTCTGCCCGGGCGGCTGCTCCGCGCGCGCCGACGCCGACACCAGGAGCACGGCTGCCATCAGAAGCGTGGACTTCATTGCTTGTCGTTGCCCTTGTCGCTGGCGGGTGCGGTGATCATGAGGTGCACGGCCTTGTCCGAATCCGGGTAGCCGTAGCGGAACGCGAGCTTGCGATGCGGCTGCGCCCCCCACAGCCGCACCATCGCCGCGCCGACGTCCTTGTTCGCGTCCGGCAGGAACGGCCCGGTGAACGAGCCGTACGTCGTCTGCGTGAACCCGGCCTTCTTCGCCGCGGCGGGCGCGATGCCCGTCGAGTCCGACGCCATCCACACCATGTTCGCGAGCAGGAAGTCGCGGATGCCGGTGAAGCTGTCGTCCCAGATCAGGTAGCTCGCGGCCTTCGTCATCGCGACGATCTTGCCGCGCGCGAGCAGGTACTTCTCGAGGCCGCTGCCCTTGAACGCCTTGTTCGCGAGGTTCGCGGCGACGTGGCGGTGCACGATCAGCGGCGCGCTGGCGGTGTCGTCGCCGGCCTTCTTGAACGTCAGCTCCATGTTGGTGAACGCCTCGCTGAAGTCGGTGTCGACCCAGCCGCCCTTCACCTTCTTGGCGGTCTTGCTCGCGAGCGCGTCGATCTCGCTCTGCGTGTAGTAGTGGAGCGTGCCGTCGTCCTCGATGCGGAAGAACTTCAGCGACACCGGCAGGTAGCCGAGCGCCGCCATGCCGGTGATGTGGAACGACAGCTGGCCCGGGATGCCGCCGCGCTCCAGCTTCTTCATGTTGTCGCTCGTCGAGTCGTGGAGCGACAGCAGGCCCTCGATCGCGTCGCGATAGCTCGCGAGCGCCGACGCGAGGTGCGCCTTGTCGAGCCCGGCGAGCCGCGTCGGGTCGCCGGCGTGCTCGAGCGAGATCGTCGTGATCTCGCGCGCGTTCGGGTAGGTGACGAGCGCGCCGAGCAGGTCGCCGCCGCCGAACGGATAGACGACGGTGGTCGGCAGGTTCGCGGGCTGCACGGTCGCGAAGAACTCGCGCGCCGGCTTGATGTAGCTCTTGTCGAGATCGCCGTAGCGCTTGGTCATCTCGGTGCAGTGCTTGTCGACGACGGCCTGGTCCATCGTCGACGGGATCGCCGCGTCGCCGCCGCACGCGACCACGCGGTAGTAGACGAGCGCGTCGGCGATGAAGTCGCGCGGGGCCTCGGCGCGCGCCGGCGCGGCCCACGCCGTCACCGCGACGAGCGCGGCGAGCGTGACCGCGGCGAGCTTCCCCATGCGTCTATCCATTACACGCCTCGATTCGCCGCGCTAATTTACGTCTCGACGATCGTGACGAGCCGCGCCGGCGGTCGGCTTCGGGCCGACCAGCGTGTGCAACACCGCACGCACGACGACCTCGCCGCTGGGGTCGCGCAGCGTCACCGGCACGTCGTAGCTCGCGCGCGCGCTCGTGCGCGGCACCGGCGGCTCGCCGACGGCGGTGATCGTCCCGCGCGCCTTCTTGATGTACTCGAGCTCCATGCCGGCGACGATGAACCGCGCGTCCGCCGGCATCGAGTAGAACAGCGCGAGGTTGCCGGCGAGCTCGGCGAGGTTCGCGAGCGCGATCGCGTGCACGCAGTCGAGGTGGTTGCGCACCGCGCGCCGATCCGCCATCGCGACCTCGGCGTAGCCCTCGCGCAGCTCCACGACCCGCGCGTGGATGGTCCCGGTGTAGGGCGCCATGCGGCCGACCAGCCGATCGAACAGCGCGCGGCCGCCCGGCACGCGCGACAGCAGGTTCCACGCGTCGCGGATGACGTTCCGGCTCCCGCTCAGGCGGGGCATCGGAAGCAGCTGTCCCAGGCGATCGGCCAGCGTCATTTGCGCGCACGCTATTACGAATTCGCGTCGAGATCTCGTGGATTTTGAGATCGGGGAGTAGGATGGCTGTCGCTCGTCATGAGGATCGCCACCGCCGCCGCGGTTTGCTTGGGTTTCGTGGGGTTTTCAGCGCTTTCGGGTGGCCTCGGCTGCACCGGCGCGCCGAAGAAGAAGCTGCTCACTCCGGAGGAGATGGTGCAGATGGATCCGCTGCCGCTCCACAAGGGCGCGAAGTGGACCTACAACGTCACCGTCAAGCGGTTCGACCCCGACGCCGACAAGGAGACCACGCACACGCTGCAGTGGGTCACCGAGGTTGTCGGCGTGACCGAGGGCAGCGGCGTCACCGCGTATCGCGTCAAGGGCTGGCCGACCGACCTCGAGTCGACCGCCGACGCCGCGCCGCCGCCCGCGTCGTCCGGCAGCGCCGGTGCGCCGGGCGCGACGCCCGCCGCCGAGCCCGCGCCGGTCGCGACCGAGCGCACGCTGCTCCGCTCGGGCAACGCGTTCCTGTGGGGCGCGACGACCGAGCCCGTGCTCGACGGCGCCGAGGGCTGGTTCCAGTGGCCGGTGCACGACGGCGAGAAGATCTGCCCGTCGAAGCAGATGGCGTACTGCTGGCTCGTCAGCGCGGTCGAGACCGGCTACGCGCTCACGTTCTACACCGGCCCCGACGAGCAGACGTTCGAGCTCGAGCCCGGCACCGGCGTGTCGCGGTTCCACTACGCACACCACGGCACGACCAACGAGATCGAAGCCAAGCTGGTGTCGTACGAAGACGGCAAGTAACGCCGTTCAGATACATCCTGACGGGCTCGCGAGCCCGGGCTGATCGGCCTGTCCGATCGGACAGGCGCTCGTCGCGTTGCACCGACGAGCGCACGCCCGTACAGTCGAGTGGATGATCAAGCAACCGGCGTTGAGCTACCTCGTCCCGACGGTCATCGAGCAGACCCATCGCGGCGAGCGCGGGTGGGACATCTTCTCGCGGCTCCTCAAGGACCGCATCGTGTTCCTCGGCACGCCGATCAACGACGACGTCGCGAACGTGATCATCGCGCAGCTCCTGTTCCTCGACAGCGAGGAGCCGGAGAAGGACATCATGCTGTACATCAACTCGCCCGGCGGGATCGTGTCCGCGGGCCTCGCGATCTACGACACGATGCAGTACCTGCACTGCGACGTCGCGACGATCTGCATGGGCCAGGCGGCGTCGATGGGCAGCTTCCTGCTCGCGGCCGGCACCAAGGGCAAGCGCTACGCCTTGCCGCACTCGCGCGTGATGATCCACCAGCCGCTCGCCGGCTTTCAGGGCCAGGCCACGGACATCGAGATCCACACCAAGGAGATCTTGAAGACCCGTGACACGCTCAACGAGCTGCTGAGCAAGCACACCGGCCAGCCGGTCGATCGCATCAAGAACGACACCGACCGCGACAACTTCATGTCGTCGGCGCAGGCCAAGGAGTACGGCCTGGTCGACGAGGTGCTGGTCACCGCGAAGAAGAAGCCGGACGACAAGAAGTAGTGCGCGCGACGCCGGTCGCGCTCGTGCTGGTCGCGTGCACGCACCAGCTGCCTCCGCCCGAGGTCCCGACGCTGGTCACGCCGAAGCCGCTCGTCGCGCTCGGCCCACCGGGACCCGGCGAGGGCGATCTCTTGATCGACACCGTCGGCGAGCCGGCGGACGTCGTCGAGATCGTCGGCCAAGGCTCGGCGCGGCAGACCCGGCCGGTGTGCACGACGCCGTGCGAGGCGCACGTCGCGCTCGGCTTCCACGAGCTCGAGTTTCACAGCTACCAGTCCGCGATCTGGCGCGGCGATGGGCGGGTCACCGTCGGGCAGCGGCCGTCGGCGTATCGCTACGCGCTCGGTCACACGTCGCTGACGCCGACGACCGGCTCGCTGTGGCTGGTCGCCGGCATCCTGGCGATCACCGGCGCGAGCCTGGCGATCGGATCGCTGGCCGGCGGCAGCGTGCCGCTGCTCGCGGTGTCGATCGGCATCACCGGCGTCGGGGTCGGCGGCCTGTACGCCTACCGCCCCGATGTCCAGCAGGGCGCGGGCATCCAGTGGTCGCCATAACGGCTGGGATGACTGCGCCCGACGGAAACCTGCGCTAGGCTCGATCCATCTGATGCCGATCGAGAAGCGTGACGGAGGCTCGCTGACCTGCTCGTTCTGCGGCAAGGCGCAGAAAGAGGTCAAGAAGCTCATCGCCGGGCCGACCGTGTACATCTGCGACGAGTGCATCGGGCTGTGCAACGACATCATCGCCGAAGAGATCGAGAAGGAAGATCAGAGCTACGGCAGCAGCTCGATCCCCAAGCCGGCGCAGATCAAGAAGGTCCTCGACGAGTACGTCATCGGCCAGGAGCGCGCGAAGAAGATCCTCGCGGTCGCGGTGCACAACCACTACAAGCGCATCGATCACAAGCAGACCGGCCAGAGCGACGAGGACGTCGAGCTGCAGAAGTCGAACATCCTGCTGCTCGGCCCGACCGGCAGCGGCAAGACGCTGCTCGCGCAGACGCTCGCGCGCATCCTCAACGTGCCGTTCGCGATCGCGGACGCGACGAACCTCACCGAGGCCGGCTACGTCGGCGAGGACGTCGAGAACATCATCGTGTCGCTGCTCCAGAACGCGGACCACGACATCGAGCGCGCGCAGCGCGGCATCGTCTACATCGACGAGATCGACAAGATCGCGCGCAAGAGCGACAACCCGTCGATCACGCGCGACGTGTCCGGCGAGGGCGTGCAGCAGGCGCTGCTGAAGATCATCGAGGGCACGACCGCGAGCGTGCCGCCGAAGGGCGGCCGCAAGCACCCGCAGCAGGAGTTCCTGCAGGTCGACACGACCAACATCTTGTTCATCTGCGGCGGTGCGTTCACCGGCGTCGAGGACATCATCGAGAACCGCATCGGCCAGAAGCTGATCGGCTTCGGCGCCGGCATGAACACCAAGGTCGAGCACGACCAGTGGGAGCTGCTGCAGGAGATCGAGCCCGAGGATCTTTTGAAGTACGGGATGATTCCCGAGTTCATCGGTCGCTTGCCCGTGATCGCGCCGCTCCACGAGCTCAGCGAAGACGCGCTGGTTCAGATCCTCACGCAGCCGAAGAACGCGCTCGTGAAGCAGTACCAGAAGCTGTTCGAGATGGACGGCGTGAAGCTCAAGTTCGGCAAGGGTGCGCTGACCAAG
>DATBAK010000051.1 GCA_036271555.1 Acidimicrobiia bacterium | reverse complement strand
TCACCGGTGACGCGCAGGCCGACCCGCTCGTAGAAGCGCCGCGCGCGCGGGTTCGTCTTCAACACCTGCAGCACCAGCGGGAGATCGTGCGCGTGCGCGGCGGTGGCGAGCAGGCCGACCAACCGCGCGCCGAGCCCGATGCTCTGGTACTCGGGATCGACCTCGATGTTCGCGAGGTAGATGCCACCGCGGTCGCGACGTGCCTCGATCATGCCCGCGGCGCGGCCGTCGACGCTGACGATGGCCGTGCGCGCGAGATCGGGGTCGAACATCGTCCGCTGCTCGCGCTCGTCCCAGCCACCGAACGCGTCCGCGATGTACTCGCGCATCGTCGCCTGCTTCAGCGTGAAGAGGTACGTCCGGTCGCCTTCCGTCGCCGGCCGTACGGCGAACGGCAGGCGCGCGACGAAACCGTCGGCGCCGAGGCAAGGGACGCCGGGATCGACCGCGACCTCCGACGCGAGCACCACGTCCTCCGCGAACCCGGCGTCGCGCAGCTCGCGACCGCTGAGGCTCTCGGCGAGCAGCGCGTCGAGGTCGGCGCGCGCGGACGCGAACGCGCGCGCCGCGGTCTCGGCTTCCGCGGAGAGGTGCACGCCGAGGTTGCGCGCTTCGGACGCGATCGCCCCCGCACCGAGCCAGTCCTCGAGCGCGAAGCGCGAGCGGTCGGCGCCCGTCCAGTCCGCCTTCCACTGCTCGGCCGCGGCGACGATCGTGACCCGCTCCACGAGCTCGAGCCGGCGCGCGACCGCAACGAACTCCCCGACCGCCGCGCAGTTCCGCAAGCTTCCGACGACGGCGAACGGCGCGCCCGCGCACGCGGTCGTGAGCCGGCCGCCGTTCGGCGAGGGGAGCACGAGCCGATCACCCGCGCTCACGCGCGACGCGCTCGCCGGCGACAACGTGAATCGCGCGCTCGGGTCGCCGCGGTTCTCGCCCGCGACGTGCGCGCCGAGACGCTCCGCCACCGCGTCGCGGCCGCCGAGCGTGGCGATGTCGTCGGGAGCGAGGCCCCGCACGGTCGCGCCCCGCTGGGTGAGCAGCGTCACGACCGTCGAGAACGACATGACGTCGACCACGACGACACCGTCGCCCCGCGCGACCGCCTGTTCGACGCCGGGAACGCCCCACTCGACGTGGATGTCGGCCGCGGGCCACGGATTGCGCGCGGCGCTCACCGGGTCACCGGGTCACCGGGTCACCGGGTCACCGGTACTCGGGCTCCGGCGCTTCGCGCACGCTGCAGTCGCTGCCGAAGACGAGGAACCGGTCGAGCGATCGCATGAGCCAGCGGTCGTGCGTGACCGCGACCACCGTGCCCTCGAACTGCGCGAGCGCGGTCTCGAGCGCCTCGGCCGACACGAGGTCGAGGTTGTCGGTCGGCTCGTCGAGCAGGAGCAGCGTCGCGCCGGACGTCTCGAGCATGAGGATCTGGAAGCGCGCCTGCTGCCCGCCCGACAGCGTGACGAATGGTTGCTCCGCGCACCCGTGCAGCTCGTAGCGCCGCAACGAGGCCATCGCCTCGCCGCGGCTGTGACCGGCGCGCATCATCACGTCGAGCAGACGCTCGCCGTCGCCGGCGCGCGACGAGGTCTCCTCGTGCAGCTGCGAGAAGTAACCGGGTACGACGCGCGCGCCGAGCTTCCACTCGCCCGCGTGCGCGACGTCGTAGCCCGCGAGCAGCTTGAGGAAGTGGCTCTTGCCGGTGCCGTTGAGACCGACGACACCGATGCGCTCGCCGAACAGGATCTCGGCGTCGAACGGATCGGTGAGCCCGTCGAGCTCGAGGTGCTCGGCGGTGAAGACGCGCTTGCCGGTGCGCGCGCCGCCGAGCTTCATCGTGACGTTCTGCTGCGCCGGCCGTGCCGGCGGGGGCTCACGCTCGAACCGCTCGATGCGCGTCTTCGTCGCACGGACGCGCGACGCGAACGTGTCGCTCCCCATCTGCGCGCGGCGGCGGAACTCGTTGAGCGCCTTGACGAGATGCTTCTGCTCCTCGAGGTAGCGACGATGCTGGTCGTCGAGACGCGCGAGCCGCGCGTCGCGCGCCTCGTGGTAGCCCGCGAAGCCGCCCCCGTGCGTCCAGTTGCCGCCCGCTTCGATCGTCACGATCTTCCGCGCCGAGCGCGCGAGCAGCTCGCGATCGTGGCTCACGAACAGCACCGTCTTCGGCGACGCCGCGATCGTCGCCTCGAGCCACTCCTTGCCGGGCACGTCGAGGAAGTTGTCGGGTTCGTCGAGGACGAGGACGTCGGCGTCGGAGCGGAACAGCGCCTCGAGCGCGAGCCGCTTCTGCTCGCCGCCCGAGAGCGTCGCGAGCCGGCGATCGGCGACGGATTCGAAGCTCGCGTCGAGCACGCGCGACGTGCAGACGTCCCAGAGCACCTCGGCGTCGTACCCACCGGCGTCGCCGTACGCGGCGTGGGCGCGGGCGAGCCGCATGCCCGCCGCGTCGGACGGGTCGGCGGCGGCCGCGGTCTCTGCCGCGGCAAGCTCGGCCGCGGCAGCGCCCAACGCCGGCGGCGAGACGCCGACGAGCAGCTCACGAACGGTCGCGTCGTCGGTGCCGAGGAGCTGGCGCATCACGAGCAGGCGACCGTCGACGGCGACCGTTCCCCGTTGCGGTCGCAGGTCGCCGCAGACGATGCGCAACAGCGTGGTCTTGCCGCTGCCGTTCGCGCCGATCAGCGCGACGTGCTCACCGTCGCCGGCGCGCAACCCGACATCGTCGAGCAACGTCCGTCCTCCGGGCAGCGCGTACGACACGCCGCTGACGTCGACCGCGCCCATGTCTACGGTCGCGCTCGCTGCGCTCGCGGCTCCGAGGCGCGGGACGGGAGCGAGTTCGGTCGCGTGCTCGCTTCGCTCGCGGCTCGACGGTTCGGCAAAACCACGGCGCGAGCCTAGAGAGCCGTCCTCGGACGGCTCGCCGATATCGACCGTCGCTCCGTTTGCGCCGGCACGAACGGCGGGTCACCTTGCGGCCGGCGCGACCGGCGGACCGAGGCGTCGAAGCTCGCGAGCCCGACCAGAAAGCTCAGTGCGCGGCGTCGAGCCCGGTCATCGTGCGGAACTCGTCGGTGGTGTTCACGTGCGGGAACGGCGAGTCGGGAACCGGCACGTCGAGCGCCGCGCAGATCGGCTCCCATCCGTCACCCGGCTCCCAATCCACGAGCCGGTCGGCGGGCACCGTCGCGCGCACGTGCGCGTTGTGGCGCTCGTACGCGGCCTTCGCCGCCACCGGATCGGTGACGTCACCGAAGTGCGCGAACAGACCCTCGATCATGTGGTGCCACTCGGGGTTCTCGGCGCCGACACCGTCCATCACCGCGAAGATCGTGTTGTTCGCGCTCTCGAACCACGCGTCGGCCGACTTCCTTGTCGACAGCAGGACGATCGCGTCCGGGTATGCCGCGGCGATCGGCTCCCAGAATTCGGACGCCGGCCAGTCGACCGCGGCGACGTACGAGCCGAGGATGTCGTCCCACGGGCCCGGGTTCGCGTCGACCGCACGCTGCCAGCGGGGCACGTCGTCGGGACGGCCGAACACTTCCATCATGTGATAGCAGGGCCCGCCGAGCAGCTGCTCGAGCGCGAGCTTCAAGGAGTGCGTGCCCGTCCGCCCGACACCCGCACCGATCACTTTCAACGGCATCCCGATCCCCCCGGTCGAGAAGCCTCGCACGGCCTGGTTCGTGGCCGCAACGGGCGCGGATCAACCGGGAGACAACGGGCGGGTCGTAGCATGAGCGCCGTGACTGCCCCCGGGCGGCGCACGAGGGAACGCTTGCTCGACGTCGCCGAACAGCTCTTCGGTGAACGCGGCGTCGACGCGGTCTCGCTGCGGGAGATCCGGCTCGCCGCCGGGGCGCGCAACGCGGCGGCGGTGCAGTTCCACTTCGAGAACCGGGCCGGTCTGATGCAGGCGCTCATCGACCGGCACATGCCGGCGATCACGGCGATCCAGCGGGAGCTCTTCGAGGCGACGATCGCCGATGGGCAAGGCGACGACGCCCGCAGCCTGGTCGCCGTGCTCGTGCGGCCTGCCGCCGTGTACCTGCTGCGGGGACCGAGCGAGCGGGCGTGGGTGAAGATCATGAGCGACCTGCTCCAGCGCCCGGATCTGCACGTGCGGGAGATGGTGTCGTCGGCGCCCGAGATCGCGACGAAGGTCGGCACCGCGCTCTACGAGCAGCTCGCGGAGCGCATGCCCCCGGAGATCGCGGGCGAGCGGATCGTGACCCTCGCCCAGACCTCGCTCCATCTGTGCGCGGACCGCTCGCGCGTCGAGGACGACCCGAGCGGCATGCGGGCCCACCTGCCGGGACAGCTGTTCGTCGAGAACCTCGTCGACATGGTCTGCGGGGCGCTCTTCGCCCCCTTCACCGCCACCCCCTGACGCCCGCGCCGCCAGCGCGCTGACCAGGGCCTTTGGGCATCTGATCGAGTTTGGCGACGCGCCCGCGTCGCCGTTCTCGATCAGATCGGAATTACGCAAGTGATCACTTGTTAAAGTGGCCGGCACTCCGACGAAGGGGGATGGCCATGGCGGTCGCAGTGATCACGGGAGCCTCGCGAGGATTCGGGAAGGCCCTCGCCGCCGACCTCGCGGCGGACGGTTGGGACGTCGTGCTCGACGCTCGCGACGGCGCCGCGCTCGACCGGGCCGCGGCCGAGATCGCGTCCGGCGCCGCGCCGGGTGCCCGGGTGCGGGCGGTTCCGGGCGACGTCGCCGACGCGGGTCACCGCGCCGAAGTCGTCGCCGCCGCGCAGCAGCTCGGCGGCATCGACCTGCTCGTCAACAACGCGAGCCTGCTCGGCCCGTCGCCCCAGCCGGCGCTCGCCGACTACCCGCTCGACGAGCTCGAGTCCGTCTACCGCGTCAACGTGATCGCGCCGCTCGCGCTCATCCAAGGCGCGCTGCCCGCGCTGCGTGCCGCGCACGGCACCGTCGTCGACATGACGTCCGACGCCGCGGTCGAGGGCTACGAGGGCTGGGGCGGTTACGGCTCGTCGAAGGCTGCGTTCGAGCAGCTGAGCAATGTGCTCGCCGCCGAGGAGCCCGACGTGCGCGTCTACTGGTTCGACCCCGGCGACATGCGCACGCAGATGCACCAGGAGGCGTTCCCAGGCGAGGACATCTCCGATCGCCCGCTCCCCGAGCGCGTCGTGCCCCGCCTCCGCAGCCTGCTCTGGAACGCGCCACCGAGCGGCCGCTACCGCGCCGCCGACCTCTCCGACGTCGTGGAGGTGAAGTGATGACGAGCACGCTGACGAAGCCACTGACGCAGTCGCCGCGGCTGACGTTCGATCTGCCGCCCGAGCTCGAGGCGAGCGCACCGCCCGAAGCGCGCGGCATGACGCGCGACGCGGTGCGGATGATGGTCGCGCACCGCGGGACGGGTGAGCTCGTGCACACGACGTTCGCGTTGCTCCCCGCCTTCCTGAACGACGGTGATCTCGTCGTGGTGAACACGTCGGGCACGATCCCGGCCGCGATCACTGCGACGACGGCGACCGGCGCCGAGATCACCGTGCACCTCTCGACCCGGCTCGACGACGGTCGCTGGGTCGTCGAGCCGCGGCGCATCGCCGGCCACACGACCGAGCGGTGGCCCGACGACGACCCGCCGCGCGCGTTGACGCTCGCACCCGACGCGTCGATGAGCCTGCGCGAGCGCTACCTCGACAGCGCGCGCTTGTGGGTCGCGGAGCTCGACCTGCCGCACCCCGTGCTCACGTGGCTGACCGTGCACGGCCGGCCGATCCGCTACGGATACGTCGAGCGGCCGTGGCCGCTGTCGGCGTATCAGAACGTGTACGTGACCGAGCCCGGCAGTGCGGAGATGCCGAGCGCCGGGCGCCCCTTCACGCCCGACGTGATCATGCGCCTCGTCGCGAAGGGCATCGGCGTGACGCCGGTCGTTCTCCACACGGGAGTCGCTTCACTCGAAGCCGACGAACTGCCGTACCCGGAGCCCGTGCACGTGTCGGCGACGACTGCGATGCGCGTGAACGCGACGCACGCCGCCGGCGGACGCGTCGTCGCGGTCGGCACGACCGTGGTGCGCGCGCTCGAGTCTGCGGTCGACTGCGACGGCACCGTGCACCCGTTCGACGGATGGACCGACCTCGTGATCACACCGGAGCGCGGGGTGCGTGCGGTCGACGGGCTGCTGACCGGATGGCACGAGCCCGAGGCGTCGCACCTCTTGATGCTCGAAGCGGTCGCGGGTCGGCCGCTGCTCGAAGCGTCGTACGCGGCGAGCCTCGCCGAGGGCTACCAGTGGCACGAGTTCGGCGACGAGCACCTGATCCTGCCCTAGCGAACCAGCGACGACGGTCGCGGCGCGCGCTACGACCGATCCCGCGGGCCCATGAGGCCGATGTCGTGACCGTCGGGATCGCGCACGATCGCGAAACGCGCACCCCAAAACGCGTCGTAGGGCGGCTGCCGGCCGACGGCACCCGCGGCGACGAGATCGCGATACGTCTCGTCGACCGCGGCGCTCGTCGGCAGCGAGAAGCCGAACACGACGGTCGGCGCGCGGTCGCCGCGCACGCCCGCGTTCCACGACGACGCGCTCACGATGTTGTCGAGCTCGAGGCTGAAGCCGTTGCCCATCGCGATCTCGACGTGGCGCGCGCCGGACGACGCGTCATCGTCGTCGTCGACGCGCACGCCGAGCCGCCGGTAGAACGCGACCATCGCGTCGATGTCGCCCGTCACGAGGTTCACCTGGCCGAGCTGCGGAGACGGGTCATCGCCGGGCATGGCGGCTTCTCTCACTCACTTCCGCAGGCAACGCCCGTTCGAGCGCGGCCGGCCCGGCACCCGCGAGCTCGCGCAACGCGCGCTCGACCTCCTGCGCCAGGATCAGACTCGTCGTCTCACGCGCGATCGGGCGCAGCACGCCGAGCGCGGTCGCAACCTCGCGCGGGCTCGCCGCGCCCGCGAAGCCCGCGCCGGTGCGCTCGACCACGAGCTTCACCGCGTCGTCGACGGCCTTGGCCAGCCGACGCCGCAGAAGATCGCGCAGCCGCCCACTCAGCTCCACCTCGATCCCCGCGTCGTGCAGCTGCAGCGCGAGGTCGAGCAGCATCGGGCTCGGCACGAGCCAGCCGCCGCCTTCGGTGGGCTTCACGTAGTCGGCGTCCTGCAGCTCCGCGAGCAGGCCGACGCGCCGATCACCGATCAGCTCGGCGAGCTGCTCGCGATCGACGATGCGCGGGCGATCGTCGGACCACGGAGCCGTGAGCGTTGCGTCGATGCCGAGCCACTCCGACACGGTGCGCGCCGGTCGCGACCGTGCGACCAGGTCGCGGATCGCATTGAGGGTGAGACCGCGGTCGCGCAGCTCCGCGATCAACGCGAGCCGCTCGAGGTGCTCGCGGCGATACACCGCGTCGCGGCCCTGCTTCTCGGGTTTCGGGAGCAGCCCCTCCGACTGGTACCAGCGGATCGTGCGGACCGGGAGCCCGCTCCGGTCGGCCAGCGCCTGGAGCCCGAACGTCGGCTCCGATTTCGGCTCCGACTTCGACTCCGATTCCGGCTCCGGCTCGGGCTCGGGCGCTTCGGGGCTCACCGGCCGAGTCAAGCACACGTCGCCGAATGATTACAGTAATAACTGGCAGAATACCTTGACAGTGTCGACTGCAAGTGTTTGGGTGGGCGCATGACCCCCACCGCCTCGCTCCTCCCCCGTACCGCCGCCCGGGCCGACCAGCTGGTCGCGGCTTCGCAGCGCGCCACCCTCGATCCCTTCGTGCACGTCGACTGGAACGTGCCGATCGACGACTCCGCCTTCCACCTCCCGCCCGAGCAACTGCCGCTCTACGGGACCGCGCCCTACGACGCGATGAGCGAAGCCGACCGCATCGCCTACAGCCGGCACGAGACGGCGGCGCTCTGCGGCGCCGGCATCTGGTTCGAGAACGTGCTCATGCAGGTGGTGCTCCGCCACCTCGCGGAGCTGCCGGTCACCGATCCGGCGCACCGCTTCCTCCTCGTCGAGGTGGCCGACGAGTGCCGGCACTCCGCGATGTTCGGCGAGTACGTGCGCCGCGCCGGCACTCCGGCCTACCGGCCCGCTCTGTCCGGCACCGTGCTGTCGGACTCCGACGGTGGCAGCGAACGCCGGATGGTGTCGTACCTCTTGATCCTCGCAGTCGAGGAGCTGCTCGACTCGATGAACCGCGCCACGATGCGCGACGAGCGCGTCCACCCGACGTCGCGCGCGATGGCGAAGCTGCACGTACTCGAGGAAGCGCGGCACGTGAGCTTCGCGAAGACCTACCTCGCGGAGTCGTGGGCGACGCTCGACGCGAACGCGCGGCGGGTCGTGATCGAGGCTGCGCCCGTGCTCGTGTCGGTCGTCGCGGAGCTGAGCGTCGACCCCGCGGTGTACGACGAGCTCGGCATCGCGGACGGAGCGGAGATCGCGCGGGCCAACCCGCATCACCGGCAGGTGATCGTCGCCGGCTTGGCGAAGCTCACGGCGTTCCTCACCGACATCGGCGTGATCGACGACGCGAGCGTCGAGGCCTGGACCGCGCTCGGTCTGGCCGCCTGAATCCCTCGGCCCGCGGACGCGTCAGCTCTTGATTCGCTCCATGTTCGGGTCGTAGAGCGGGCGGATCGACGCGATCGCGGGAACCCGCGCGTCCGCGATCTCGACGTCCCACCGACCGTCCTTCACCCACGCCGCGGTGATCGGCTCGTCGGCCTCGACCATCGCGAGCCCCACCGCGCCGCCGAGCGTCCAACCGTACGACGCGGCGCGCACGTAGCCGACCGCGCGGTCGTCGCGCCGCACGACCTCGGCGTGGAACATCAGCGGGTCGGGATCCTGCAGCAGCACCTGGAGCAGGCGGCGGCGCAACGGTCCCGCATCGCGCACCGCCATCACCGCGTCGCGTCCGATGAACCCACCGGGCTTGTCGTACGCGACCGCGAAGCCGAGTCCGGCCTCGAGCACCGAGTCGGTGTTGTCGATGTCGTGCCCGTAGTCGCGGTAGCCCTTCTCCATCCGGAGGCTCGCGAGCGCCTTGAGCCCCGCGTGCCGCAACCCGAATGCCTCCCCCGCCGCGATCAGCCGGTCGTACACGTGCGTCGCCTGCTCGGTCGGGATGTAGAGCTCGTAGCCGAGCTCACCGAGGTACGTGATGCGGATGCAGAGCACGCGCGCGAAGCCGATGTCGATCTCGCGCGCGCAGCGATAGGGAAACACGGAATTCGAGAGATCCATCGACGTGACCGACTGCAGCAACGCGCGCGACTGCGGACCCTGCACGTTGATCTGCGCGTACCCCGACGTCAGGTCGGACACGCTCACGTGCGCATCCGAAGGAACGTGTCGACGCATCCACGTGAGCGCGTGGCCGTGCGCGGTATCGGACGCGACGACCCAGTAGCGATCGTCGGCGAGCTTCGTGACGGTGAGATCCGCTTCGATGCGACCGAGGTCGTTGAGCCACTGCGTGTACGTGATGACGCCGGGCTCGCCGTCGACATCGTTCGCGGAGATGTGCGAGAGCACCCGCCCTGCGTCACACCCCTGCACGAGGAACTTCGACATGAACGACATGTCCATGACGATCACGCCCTCGCGCGTCGCCCGATGCTCCTCCGACCAGGAGTCGAACCAGTGCTGACGACCCCACGACAGCGCGCCGGCGACGGGTTCGACGCCCGGCGGCGCGTACCAGTCGGCGCCTTCCCAACCGCTCACGTCCTTGAAGTACGCGCCGCGCGCCGCGAGCCGATCGTGGATCGCCGACCGCTTCACGCCGCGCGCGCTCTGCATCGACCGGAACGGGAAGTGGCACTGGTACACCATGCCGAGCGACTCGACGGTGCGCGTCGCTCGGTACTCGGGGTTCGACTGGTACGGGTGCAGCCGGTCGATGTTGAAGCCGGTGACGTCCATGTCGGGGCGGCCGGTCGTGATCCAGTGCGCGAGCAACCGGCCCATGCCGCCACCGGTGAGGATGCCGATCGAGTTCAGGCCCGCGGCGACGAAGTAGTTGCGCAGCTCGGGCGCCTCGCCGACGACGGGTTGCAGGTCGGGGGTGAAGCTCTCGGGGCCGCAGAAGAACTTCTTGATGCCGACCTCGCTCGTCACCGGCACGCGCGCCATCGCGGCCTCGACGTACGGCGCCATGCGGTCGTAGTCGGGCGCGATCTCGCCGAACGAGAAGTCGTCGGGGATGCCGTCGACGTGCCACGGCGCGCACACCGTCTCGAACAATCCGACGAGCAGGCCGCCGACCTCCTCACGGATGTAGCCGAACGACGCCGGATCTTCGAGCACCGGCAGGTTCGGCGGGAGATCGGCGATCTGCTCGGTGATCAGGTAGTAGTGCTCGGCCGCCTGGAGCGGGATGTTCACCCCCGCGGTCGCGCCGAGCTGGCGCGCCCACATGCCCGCGCAGTTCACGACGTATTCGCACTCGATGTCGCCGTGTGCGGTGCGCACGCCGCTGACGGCGCCACCGCGCTGGAGGAATCCCGTCACCGCCACGCCCTCGACGATCGTCGCGCCCTGCATCCGCGCCCCGCGCGCCATCGACATCGTGACGTCGACCGGGTTCGCCTGACCGTCCTCGGCCACGTAGAAGCCGGCGAGGATGTCGTCGGTGTGCGCGAGCGGGAACAGGTCGTGCACTTCGCGGGGCGAGATCTCGTGCACGTCGACGCCGCAGTGGCGATTGAACGCGGAGACGCGCCGGTACTCCTCGAGCCGGTCCTGATCGGACGCGACCTCGATGAAGCCGCAGGGCTTGAACCCGGTCGCGAGGCCCGTCTCCGCTTCGAGCCGCGCGTAGAGCGCGCTCGTGTACTTGCGCAGCTCGGTCGACGTCTCCGACGTCGAGCCGAACGTCACCATCAGCCCGGCTGCGTGCCACGTCGTGCCGGACGTGAGCCGATCGCGTTCGAGCAACACGACGTCGGTCCAGCCCGCGTGCGCGAGGTGGTACGCGACCGACGTGCCGATGATTCCGCCGCCCACGACGACGACGCGCGCGCGCGACGGCAGCACCGGGTCCGACATGCGCCGCAGCCTAGGCAGCGGTCCGACCGGGCTCCGTTACCTACGGAATCCGTAGGTACGCGCGCCCGCGCGGGTTCCGTGACGGATCGTGACGGGATGCTTGCGGTGCGGTGCTTGCGGTCGCGCTGACGACGTGCGACATTGCGGCGGAAGTCGCCGGGGGGCGACCAATGGGGCCGCGGCCGACGGTCGTGGTCTCGGCATTGGGGAGGTGGGCAAGCTGAGCGAGACTCGCGACGACGTCATCGACCTGCGCCACGTCTCGAAGCATTTCGGCGACTTCGTCGCGGTGCACGACGCGAACTTCGCGATCGCTCGCGGCGAGTTCTTCGCGATGCTCGGGCCGTCGGGCTGCGGCAAGACGACGACGCTGCGCATGATCGCCGGCTTCGAGACCCCGACGAGCGGTGAGATCCGCCTCGAAGGCGAGGACGTGTCGCGCGTCCCGCCCTATCGCCGGAACGTGAACACCGTCTTCCAGCAGTACGCGCTCTTTCCGCACATGACGGTGTGGGACAACATCGCGTTCGGCCCCCGCTCCCGCAAGGTTTCGGAGCCCGAGACCCGCAAGCGCGTCGGCGAGCTGCTCGAGATCGTCCGCCTCTCCGAGTTCGCGAAGCGCAAGCCTGCGCAGCTCTCCGGTGGTCAACAGCAGCGGGTCGCGCTCGCGCGCGCGCTCGTCAACTTTCCGAGCGCGCTACTCCTCGACGAACCGCTCGGCGCGCTCGACCTCAAGCTCCGGCAGGCGATGCAGATCGAGCTCAAGCGCATCCAGCGCGAGGTCGGCATCACGTTCATCTTCGTGACGCACGACCAGGAAGAGGCGCTCACGATGAGCGACCGCATCGCGGTGATGAACCTCGGCTGGGTCGACCAGATCGGCCGCCCCGAGGAGATCTACCACCACCCCGAGACCGTCTTCGTCGCCGGCTTCATCGGCCAGGCGAACCTGTGGCCGGTCACCGTCGAGTCGACCACTTCGGATTCCGTCGTCGTCGCGCTCGGCGGGTTGAAGCTCGGCGCGCCGCTCGAGGGCAACACCGTCCGCGCCGGCGAACACGCGCAGCTGATGGTGCGGCCCGAGCGCGTCCGCGTGAGCCCGACCGATCCGGGGGACGGCACGCCGATGCTGCCGTGCACGGTGATCGACTACGTGTTCCAAGGTCCGGTGATCCGCTTCGCACTCGCCGGTCCCGACGGCAACGAGATCGTCGCCCACGTCGGTGCCGAGGAACGGCTGCCGATGTTGCGACCGGGTGATCCGATCTGGGCGGGCTGGGACGCGAGCGCGGCGCGCCTGCTTCCCGACCGCCGGCCCGGCCCGCTCGACGACCCCACCGCCGATCCCGAAATCGAACCGGCCGCGTCCGTCTGACCGGCCTTCTCGAGGAGCATCGATGAGCCCACGCCAGCGCAAGAACATCGTCTCGAACGCCGTCAGCCGGCGCGAGTTCCTCGGACGTGCCGCGCTCGTCGGCGGGGCCGCGGTGTTCGGCGGTCCCGCGATCCTCGCAGCGTGCGGCGGCGGCGGCATCAAGAACAAGGGCGCGTCGCCGGGCTCGACGAACGCGCTGACGTCCGGCTGCAAGCTGCCGAGCCAGTCGTCGTCGAAGACGCTCTCCATCTCGAACTGGCCGCTCTACATCGACAAGAAGACGGTCGGCGACTTCCAGACCGCGAGCGGCATCAAGACCACGTACAAAGAGGACTACAACGACAACGAGGAGTTCTACGCGAAGTACCGGCCGCTGCTGAGCCAGTGCCGCGGGATCGGTCGTGACCTCATCGTGGCGACCGACTGGATGGCGAGCCGCATGATCTCGCTCGGCTGGGCGGCGCGGATCGACAAGACGAAGGTGCCGAACGCGTCGGCGAACCTCCTCGACAGCCTGCAGCACCCGGCGTTCGACAAGAGCCGCGACTACACGATGCCGTGGCAGTCGGGCATGACGGGCATCGCGTACAACAAGAAGCTCGTCGCGAACCTCGGGCTCCAGCCGCCGAAGAGCTTCAAGGACCTGCTCGCGCCGCAGTACAAGGGGAAGATCACGTTCCTCACCGAGATGCGCGACACCGTCGGGCTCTGGATGCTCGCCGAGGGCGAGGACCCGTCGAAGGCCACGTACGCGAGCGCCGCGAGCGCGTTCACCGCGATCGAGAACGCCGCGAAGAGCGGGCAGATTCGCCGCTTCACGGGGAACGACTACGCCGACGACCTCTCGAACGGCAACGTCGTCGCGGCGATGGCGTGGTCGGGCGATGTCGTGCAGCTCGAGCAGAACAACAAGGACCTCGTGTTCGTCGTCCCCGAAGAGGGCGGCATGTTGTGGTCCGACAACATGATGATCCTCGCGACGAGCGCGCACGTGGCCGACGCCGAGTCGTGGATCGACTACGTGTACGACCCCGCGCACGCCGCGCAGATCACCTCGGAGGTGCAGTACATCTCGCCGGTGAAGGGTGTCGCCGACGAGCTGCGCAAGACCGATGCCGAGCTCGCCGACAACCCGCTGATCAACCCCCCGGCCGACATCCAGAGCCGGCTGCACATCTTCGGGCCGCTGAGCGCCGACGTCGAGAAGCAGTTCAACACCCGGTTCCAGCAGATCCAGAACGGCTGACGAGGTACTCGGTCAATGGCCGGTGAGGCGCAACGGCGCGGCGGCTTCACGCCCTACGCGCTGCTCGCGCCGGGGATGCTCTGGCTCGTCCTCTTCTTCATGGTGCCGATCTGGTTCCTTCTCCAGACCGCGCTGTCGAAGGCCGACGCGGTCGGCAACACGTCGTTCGTGTGGCGCTGGGCGAACTTCTCCGACTCGTGGACCTCGTATCAGCACCAGTACCTGCTGTCGTTCCGGTACGCGTTCATCGCGACCGTGCTCTGCATCGCGATCGGCTACCCCCTCGCGTACGTGGTCGCATTCCGCGGCGGTCGCTACAAGAACGTGCTGCTCGGCCTCGTGGTCGTCCCGTTCTTCACGAGCTATCTCGTGCGCACGCTTGCGTGGAAGACGATCCTGCAGGACCAGGGCCCGTTCGTCCGGTTCCTGCGCGACGTGCATCTCCTCTCGCAGAACGGTCACCTGCTGAGCACGAGCTGGGCCGTGATCGGCGGGCTCACCTACAACTTCCTGCCGTTCATGGTGCTCCCGATCTACGTGAGCCTCGAGAAGATCGACCCCGGGTTGCTCGAAGCCGCGCGCGACCTCTTCTCGAGTCCCGCGCGCGCGTTCCGCAAGGTCGTGCTGCCGCTGTCGTTGCCGGGCGTGTTCGCGGGCAGCCTGCTCGTGTTCATCCCCGCCGCGGGCGACTTCGTGAACTCCGCGCTCCTCGGCAGCCCGCAGACGCGCATGATCGGCAACGTCGTGCAGGGCAACTTCCTCGAGACGCTCGACTATCCGTCGGCGGCTGCGATCTCGTTCGTGCTGATGGCGATCATCACGGTGCTCGTGCTCATCTACTCGAAGATCCTCGGCACGGAGGAGATCGCCTGATGGCCGTGCTCGAGGCCGCTCCGCCGACGCCGACCGCGGCGCACTCGAGCGCCGAGGCCGGCGGTCGCTACGCGCCGCGCTGGCTGCGGCGCACCGGTAACGGCGCGCTCAACGGGTGGGCGGTCTTCGCCTACCTCTATCTCTTCGCGCCGATCGTCGTGATCATCCTGTTCAGCTTCAACAACCTGAACGGCATCACGCACCCGTTCAACTACACGTGGCGCGGCTTCACGCTCGAGAACTGGCGGCATCCGCTCGGGAAGTTCCCGGAGCTCGGCGACGCGATGGTCGAGAGCCTCAAGATCGCGTTCCTCGCATCGTTGATCGCGACCGTCATGGGATCGCTCGTCGCGATCGCGCTCTCGCGCTACCGGTTCCGCGGCGGCGCGCTCGTGAACCTGCTGCTCGTGCTGCCGCTCACGACGCCGGAGATCTGCCTCGGTTCGTCGTTGCTCACGCTGTTCCTCACGCGTGGCATCGAGCTGGGGTTCGTGACGATCCTGATCGCGCACGTGATGTTCTGCGTGAGCTTCGTCGCGCTGACGGTCAAGGCGCGCATCCGCGGTTTCGACTGGACGCTCGAGGACGCGGCGATGGACCTCGGGTCGCCGCCGTTACGCACGTTCCGCAAGGTCACGATGCCGCTCATCATGCCGGGCATCATCGCCGCGTTCATGCTGTCGTTCTCGTTGTCGATCGACGACTACATCATCACCGTCTTCAATGCCGGCAACACCGTGACGTTCCCGATCCAGATCTTCACCGAGCAGAAGATCGCGGTGCCGCCGCAGATCGACGTGCTCGCGACGATGATCCTCGCCGCGAGCTTCCTGCTGATCGGCGCGGGCACCACGCTGCGATTGGTCCGCGAGAACCGCCTCGCCGCGGGCTGACGCCCCCTCAGCCGTCGAGGTCGTAGCGGGGGTTCAGGAAGCACAGTCGGCGCTGATAGCTGCCGACCATGCCTTCGACGACGAGGGTCCTGCCGACCTCGACGCCGGCGATACGTCGCCGTCCGAGGAACACGACCGACACCTGCCCGCTCTCGTCGGCGACGACGCACTCGAGTGTCGGCGTCCCCGCGAGCGGTTGGACGCGCATCGAGCGCACCCGCCCGCGCACGGTCGCGCGCTGGCGGAACCGGATGCGCGCGATCGCCGTCGGGCCGTCGCCGATGCCGACGTCGTCGAGATCGATGACATCGTCGGCCTGGGTCGTTTCCTGCGGCATCGGCTCACGCACGCGACCCAGGCGCGCCCGCGCGATCGGGATGACCTTCTGCTCGCCCGCCCCGAGATGGAACGGCACGAGCGTCACGTTCGCATGGGGGAGGCGCGACACCTCTTCGCTGATGTCGTCGGCGGTGCGGTCGTGCAGGATGCGATGCCACGGCCCGCGGTACTTGCGGTGTGGCAGGAGCACCGAGACCTCCGTATCGCCATCGGCCAGCACCTCTGCGGTCGCCTCGATCGCGGCGCGCGGGATCACGCGGTCGGCGCACTCGAAGAGTTGGAGCGTCACCCCCGAGAGTCCGAGCCGGCGCCAGTCGGCCGCGAGGGTCTCCGCCCGCTCGTGATCGACGACGAAGTGCACCGCGCGCAGCTCGTCGGGCATGAGCGCGCGTGCGTACTGGATCGCACGCGCCGACGCGAGGTCGAGGCGGTCGACGAACACGAGCACGACGTGGCGCCGCAGAATCGGCGCCGTCGCGGCCTTCGGGACGTCGGCCACGAGCTCGACGTCCTCGAGCGAGTACTGCCGGTTGAGGCGCGTGAGCAACGCGACGAGCACGGGGATCGCGAGCAGGATGACCCATGCGCCCTGCGCGAACTTCGTGACCGCGATGACGACGTCGACGACGGCGGTCAGCAGCGCGCCGAAGCCGTTGATCACGAAGCCCTTCTTCCAGCCCGCGTGCCGAAGGCGGCGATGACGGTGGGCCATCGCGCTCTGCGACAGCGTGAAGCTCGTGAACACGCCGACGGCGTAGAGCGGAATGAGCCGGCCGACGACCGCGCCGGTAGCGATCAACAGCACGCTCGCGCTCCCGGCGAGGACCAGAATGCCGGTCGAGAAGACGAGCCGGTGTCCCCGTCGCATCAGCTGCCGGGGCATGAAGTTGTCGACCGCCGCGAAGTTCGCGAGCCGGGGGAAGTCGGCGAAGCTGGTGTTCGCGGCGAGCACGAGGATGAGCACGGTCGCCGCCTGCAGGCTCACGTACAGAACGTTGCCGAGCACGCCGGTTCCGTAGACGAGCTTGCCGATCTGCGCGACGACGGTCGGGGTGCCGTGCTCGTAGGGCACGACGTGCGTCTTGGACGCGAGCACCGAGAGCCCGAGGAACATGACGGCGAGCAACGAACCCATCCACACGAGGGTCGTGCGCGCGTTCCGCCACGCCGGCGGTCGGAACGCGGGCACACCGTCGGAGATCGCCTCGACGCCCGTGACCGCGGCACCGCCGGACGCGAACGCCCGCAGCACGACGAAGAACGCGGCACCGCGCAGCAGACCCGAGCCGGGCGTCCCGATGTGCATCATGCCTTCGTGATGGGCCGCGTGCGGCAGCGACCCGAAGACCACGCGTGAGATCCCGTAGCCGAGCAGCAGTGCGATGTTGACGATGAAGAAGTACGTCGGGATCGAGAAGATGCGACCCGACTCGCGCACGCCGCGCAGATTGCCGAACGCCACGAGCAAGATGAACGCGACCGCGATCGGCACGCGGTACGGCTCGAGCCCCGAGAACACCGAGACCAGCGCCGCGGTGCCGGCTGCGACCGACACCGCGACGGTGAGGATGTAGTCGGTCAGCAACGAGACCGCGGCGACGAGCGCGGGTCGCAGGCCGAAGTTGTCCTTCGTCACGAGATACGCGCTCGCCGCGGCGGGATACGCCTCGATCGTCTGGCGGTACGACAGGATGAGGAAGCCGAGGACGACGAGCAGCGCGACCGTCGTCGGCACAACCAGCGCGAACGCGGCGACGCCGATGTATTGCACGAGATGGGCGAGGATCTCCTCGGTTGCGTACGCAGCCGACGAGAGGTTGTCGCTCGCGAACACGGCCAACGCCGTCGGCTTCCCGAGCGTCTCGTGCTCCAATTCCTCGCTGTGCAACGCGGGGCCGAGCAACCGCACCTTGGCGCGGTAGCGCCAACCGGGACGCGGCAGCGAAGCCGAGTCGACGGGGATCGGCATCGGCTGCGCGAACTTGTGATCGATGCGTTCGACGTCGGGATCGACGGGCGCGACCGATTCGGTTTCCGACACGACGGCTCTCCTTCGCGAGGTCGCACGCGCCGGGCACGCGCCCACGAAGGGCGCACGGCGCGATCGAGACGGGCGCGCGCGGCGGCACCCCTCGAATCAGGGCGACGCCGTCAGCGCAGGAAGGTCGACGTGAGCGTCGGAGGGGCGCGCGAGCCGACGGTCGACGCCGTGCCGCCGCGCCGACTCCCATTCGATTCGACCGAGCGAGCCGTCTCCAGTGCGACCGCACGGTTTGCAGCAAAACGCCCGGCGGCGGCACCGTTGGCGCGGTCGCGGTCGTTGCGCCGCGCGGCGGCGATGTAGTCGGCGTGCGGCTCCGGGCGGCGCAAGACATCACGCGAGCGCGTCGCCGTCGGCGCGGAATCGCTTCGCAGGGAAGCCGCGCGCGACGCGAGCAGACCGCCGCCGCCGTGCCCCGACCCGCCGAGCACCAAGGTCGCGAGCAACAACAGCCACGAGAGCCGTCGTATACGAGACATGGAAGGCGTGACGCTAGCGCCGGCCGGTCGAGTCAGGCTCGTGACCGTCACGAAGCCGTCAGCGGCCGGATCGATCCTTCAGCCGTCGTCGTGCTCGCGCGTCTCGATGTCGCGCTCACGCGCCTCGAGCTCGCGCGCGCGGAGCTCGAGCTCACGCCGGTTCAGGTCCGCCTCCCACGCGTCGAGATCGGTCGGCTCCGTCGCGTCCTTCGTGGGCCGCGCGATCGCGCGCTGTTGCTGCTCCCATTCGTCGAGCCGCGCATCGAGCTCGGCCGACTGGCGATCGGTGACGCCCGCGATCGCGCGGTAGCGCGGATGGTCCTCGACGCCGATCGGCCGGCGCGGCTTGCTGTAGTCGGTCGAGCCCGGTCGCCAGTGCGCGCGTTCCGGTCGTCCGAGCAACAGCCAGAGCAACGAGCCGATGTCCGGGAGGATCAGCACGATGATGATCCACACGCCCTTCGGCAGGTTGCGGCAGAGCGCGGCGTCGGTCGCGACGCAATCGAACAGCGCCCACACCCAGAAGAGGAGCAGCGCGAGGGCGACGATCCCGCCCGACTCGAACAGGATCATCCCCACCCCTTCCCCACCGCGCTCCGGGAGCGCCTGAATGCGGAAAGGCTACGCGGGTTCGGTCACGAAGTCGATGAGCTGCTCGACCGCGCGCACGAGTGGCTGCTCGAGGTCGCGCCACGACTCCACGCTCGCGAGGATCCGCCGCCAGAACGCCGGCGGCGCGCCCACTTCGAGCTGCGCGCACACACCGGTCTTCCAGTCGCGGCCGCGCTCGACCACCGGCCACGCGGCGATGCCCACGGCCTTGGGCCGCACGGCCTCCCACACGTCGACGTAGGGCGTCCCCGTCACCATCACGTGCGGGTGGCGAACCTCGGTCGCGAGGCGCGCTTCCTTGCTGCCGGTCACGAGATGATCGACGAGGACGCCGAGCCGGCGACCACGCGCGGGTTTCAGCTCTCGGATCACGTCGGCGAGGTGGTCGATGCCGTCGAGCCGTTCGACGACCACGCCTTCGAGCCGCAGGTCGTCGCCCCACACCTTCTCGACCAGCTCCGCGTCGTGGATGCCTTCGACGAGGATGCGGCTCGCGCGCGCGACCCGCGCCTTCGCGCCGTGCACGACGCGGCTCCCCGACGCGGTCTTCTCGGTCTTCGACACGCGCAAGTGCGGCGGGCCGTCGTCGCTCACCGGCTCCGGCGCGACGAGTCGTACCGCGATGCCGTCGACCGAGAACGTGCCCGGGTCGTTCCGGAACCGGCGCTCGACGCCGAGGTCGCCGCGCAGCAGCACCTTGTCGTCGTCGACGCGCACGAGCGCGCCCGCGAAACCGGACGCGCGGTGGACGAGCCGCGTCCCCGGTTGCGCGGGATGCGGTGGGTACACCGCGGCGATGCGCTCCTTGCCCGCGACGGGCCCCGCGAGGATGCCAGGGCGTTTCGCCATTCGGCCGACCCTATGCGAGCGCGCGTCTTCGCTCGGGGACCGAGGCGTCAGGAGCGGCGAGCGCCCGCGGCCGGGTATCCCGGCCCGCAGCGAGCGTGACCATGGAGACCCGATCAGCTCCCGAACGGATCCAACGAGCTCGCGACGATCCACATCGAGAAGTACTGCGCCGACGCGCCGTAGGCCTGCGCGAGCGCGACCTTGGCGCCGTCGACCTGGTGCTCGCCGGCCATGCCGCGCACTTGCAGCGCGGCCTCCGAGAATCGCAGCAGTCCCGATGCGCCGATCGGGTTCGACGACAGCACACCGCCCGACATGTTCACCGGGAACGATCCGTCGAGCGCGGTGTCGCCGCGCTCGACCATCTTCCAGCCTTCCGACGGCTCCGCGATGTCGTGCGCTTCGAGCCACATCGGCTCGTACCAACTGAACGGCACGTACAGCTCCGCGCAGTCGATCTGGTGCCGCGGATCGGTGATGCCCGCCTGCCCGTACACGTCCCACGCACAGTCGACCGCGCCTTGCGGACGCACCGGATCGCGGCCCGGGAACGCGTACGGCTCGGAACGCACGGCCGAGCCGAGGATCCACGCCGGCGGCCGTCCGGCGCGCGCCGCGGCCTCACCGCCGTCGCGATCGGTGAGCACGACCGCGCACGCACCGTCGGACGACGGGCACGACTCGAGGTAGCGCACCGGGTCCCACATCATCGGCGACGCCTTCACCTTCTCGATCGTGATGTCGGCGAGCTTCAGGTGCGCGTACGGGTTCTTGAGCGCGTTGAGCCGGTCCTTCACCGCGACCATCGGACCGATGTCCATCGGCGCGCCGGTGCGCGCGATGTACCCGCGCATGAACGGTGCGAACGCGCCGCCCGCGCCGAGCGACGCGCCGCGGCCGGAGCCGAGCGCGAACTGCGCGTTGCCCTCCGACTGCTTCTGCAGCCCGACCGCGAGCACACGCGTGTGGCGGCCGGTCTCGACGAGGTGCGACGCGACGATGCCGGTCGTCCCTCCAACCGAGCCCGCGGTGTGCACACGGAACATCGGCTTGCCCGTCGCGCCGAGCGCGTCGGACAGGTACAGCTCGGGCTTCATGATGCCCTCGAAGAGATCGGGGGCCTTGCCGACGACGACCGCGTCGATGTCGCTCCACGTCATCTGCGCGTCGTCGAGCGCGCGCAGCGCGGCCTCGCGCACGAGCCCGCCGAGCGAAACGTCCCACCGGCGCGTCTTGTGCTCGGTCTGACCGACACCGACGATCGCGCACGCTTGGTGGGCCATCAGCCGTTCCCTCCCAAGACGCAGACCAGGTTCTGCTGCAGACACGGTCCCGACGTCGAGTGCGCGAGCGTGCGCTGTTTGCCGAGGTCGCGGATCTGGCGCGCCGCTTCGGCGACCCGCACGAGTCCCGTCGCCATGATCGGGTTGGCCGCGAGCGGGCCGCCCGACGGGTTGATCGCCGCGTCGCCGACGCCGAGCGCGCTCACGAGCACCGGCTCCTCGTGCGTGTACGCGGACTGGATCTCGGCGACCTCGATCGGCGCCTCCTCGACCCCCGCGGCCTTCGCCGCGAGCGTCGACGAACGCGACGACGTGAGGTCACGCATGCCCGGGTTGTGCAGTTCGGTCGCGTGCGAGAAGCCCGTGATCCAGATCGGGCGCTCGCACATCTCGCGTGCCTTGTCGGCGCGTGCGATCACGACCGCGCAGGCGCCGTCGGTGATCGGCGGAAGGTCGTGCTTGCGCAGCGGCGAGCGCACGTACGGCTCGGCGAGCAACGCGTCGACGTCGAAGTCACCCGCGACCTGCGCGTAGTCGCTCTGCTGCGCGTCGCGCCGGCAGCGGGCCGCGACCTCCGCCATCTGCCGTTCGCTCACCTTGCCGGCGTCGAGCAACGCGCGCGCCTGGATCGCCGCGAAGCTCGACGCGTCCGCGCCCAATGGCGCGAGGTAGTACGGGTCCATCTCCATCGGATAGATGAGTCCCGGGTCCGCGGTCGACGACCGGCCCGATCCCATCGCGAGCGCGACGTCGATATCGCCGAGCAGCAACCGAACCCACGCTTCGTACAGCGCCCACGCACCGTCCATCTCGACGTGCGAGTCGCGCTTCGGCGGCCACGCGCCGAGCGCGTCGATGTTCTGCACGAAGGAGAACGCCTGACCGGCGACGTAGTCGCAGCTGCCCGCGCAGGTGAAGTCGACGTCGGCACGCGTGATACCCGCGTCCTCGACCGCCCCAGTGATGACCTCGAGGAGCATCTGCACCTCGGTCTTGTCGGTGTTGCGCACCATCGGCGAGATCGACCATCCGACGATCGCGATGTCGTCGGAGCTGCGTCCGTTCGCGGCCATCAGCAGATCCTGTTCACGAGGTCGGGGTCGGTGCTGTCGGCTTCACCGGTCGGCATCCAGCCGACCAGGTTGCCCTCGGCACGCGGATCGAGGTCTTGCTTCTCCGCGTCCGTCGCCCACATCGCGGCGACGCGCATGCCGATGCGCACGTCGTCGTTGGGCGTGTCGAGCAGCGCCTGGTAACCGAGCACGACGTCGGTGTCGTCGAGCCACACGTGCACGCGCGCGAACGGCTCGGTCTCGGTCTGCCCCGGGTACTGGATGGGCGTGACGATCGTGTAGTTGCTCACGGTCCCGCGCTGCGGGAGGTCGACCTCGTGCTCGGCGGTCAGCTCCACCGCGTCGACCGGGCAGTAGCCCTTCCCGCCCGTGTAGGTGCGTCCGCATACCGGGCAGCGCAGGCCGAGGAAGCGCCCTTCCTCCGTCGCGCGCTCGGAACGCTCGACGTTCGCGGTGACCGGGGTGTTGTACGTGATCGAGGCGTTGTACTCCATCATCGTCACCGGTTCGCCCGGCGCGGATTCGTCGCCGGCCACGACCGTCGCTGCCTCACCGGGGACGAACGCGTCGACGTCGGTGATGTGACCGTGCCGCTCCGCCTTCCAACGGGGCGCGACGCGCATCCCCGTCGACATCGCGTCCGGCGATCCCGCGTCGACTGCGTGGAAGAGCGCGGTGTCGGCACCGTCGAGCTTCACCAACGCGAACGCGAACGGATGGTCGATCGGATGCTGCGACGACGGCTTCGCGACCCACGTCCAGCTGACGACCGTTCCCGCGGGACCGACGTCGACGAAGTCGTGCTCGAGTGTCGCGCCCGTGTCGGGATCCCATTCGAGCGGCGGCACGATCACGCGCGCGCCGCTGCGGATGCCGATGAAGCGTTTCTCGGTCAACGCGGTCATGAACGCGCCGAGCACGGGCCCGA
The DNA here is from genome assembly GCA_036271555.1 of Acidimicrobiia bacterium. Classification (NCBI taxonomy): domain Bacteria; kingdom Bacillati; phylum Actinomycetota; class Acidimicrobiia; species Acidimicrobiia bacterium. Next base: position 36,686 of record DATBAK010000051.1, on the reverse strand, counting down.
GCGACCGCTTGTACGGGAACCGGATGGTGCTCTCGATGGTTCGTGCCAACGCGTGCGCTCCCGTTCGTCGACGTCCGGCGGATCGTGCCAGGAGGTTGCATCACTCGTCCAGACGCGGATACAGACTGCACGGATGTCGAATCCGAGACCCCCGGTCGCATGCTCGCTCCGCCCGGCACGGGACTTCCATGTCGCGCGCTGACCGCGCACCAGCTCCGACCGGCCAACAGCTCGAGCTCGTGCGCGGCGACCAGCGCGCGATCGTCACGGAGCTCGGTGCGACCCTGCGCAGCTACACCGTCGGTGGCCGCCCGCGCCTCGACGGCTTCGAGGTCGAGGAGATGTGCAGCGGCAGCCGGGGCCAGGTGCTGCTCCCCTGGCCGAACCGCATCGCGAGCGGCGCGTACCGCTTCGGTGACGTCGACCACCAGCTCCCGTGGAACGAGCCGCAGAAGCACAACGCGATCCACGGGCTCGTGCGCTGGTCCCGCTGGACGGTCTCCGCGCGGGCCGACGACCGCGTCACGCTCACGCACACGCTGCTCCCACAGCCCGGCTACGAGTTCACGGTCGCGTTCACGCTCGAATACGGGCTCGGCGACGACGGGCTCGAGGTGCGGGTCGACGCGAAGAACCTCGGTACCGAGCGGTGCCCGTTCGGCGCGGGCTTCCACCCCTACCTGCGGCTCGACCCGTCGCACATCGACGACCTGGAGCTCGAATCACCCGCGTCGTCGCACTACTTGGCGGACGCGGACCAGATCCCGACCGGGCGCGAGCCGGTCGACGGCACCGCCTTCGACTTCCGTTCGCCCCGCGCGATCGGCGCCACGCGCATGGACACCGCCTTCACCGAGCTCGCGCGCGGTGCCGAAGGCCGCGCGACCGTGACGCTGCGCGATCGGGCGACCGGCGACGCGGTCTCGATGTGGTGCGACGAGGGGTTCGGTTACCTGATGATCTTCACGGGCGACGCGTTGCCCGATGCGCACAAGCGCCGCATGGGCCTCGCGGTCGAGCCGATGACCTGCGCGCCCGACGCCTTCCGCAGCGGCGACGGTCTCCTCGTGCTCGAACCCGGCGAGACCTGGACCGCGCGTTGGGGGATCGGTGCTTCTGGTCGCGCTCGCTCCGCTCGCCGCGCCTGACGCCTCAGCCCGCAGTCGAGGCCGCGCCGCTCGCTCCGCTCGCGCGCTCCGGCGGGAACGGCTGCGTCATCTCGGGTCGGCGCCCGACGTGATGAGCAGGATCGCCTGCACCGGATCGCCGGGGCACGACGGGTCGACGCGGCGGCGGGACTCCTCGACCTCCAGCGTGCCCGCGTCGACCTGCGCAGCCCACGAGATCCACGGGTCGGCGTCGGTCGTCAGCCGCTGCGCGAACGCGAAGCCCCATTCCTCCACCGATCGCGCCGCGGTCGGACGTTCGAGCTCGGCGTCGACCTCGCGCTCGAGCCGCTGGTCGAACGCCAACAGACTCGTCACGATCGGACACACCCGGCTCAACCCCTGCGTCGCCCACCCCACGACCGCGTCCGACGCGCCGCGCTCGCGGAGCGCGAGCCACGAGAGCAGGCGCGCGTCGTCGGCGGGATCGGAGGCCATGCCGCGGTTGTAATCGGCGGCGGCAAATCCCCCGCAAAACGCGGGTGCGACACCTTATGCGTGCTCGACGACCGCCCCGAGGTCGTCGCGTGCGACGCCGGCCCAGTACTCGGCGCCGGCGGCATCGGACAACGCGGCGGCGCTCTCGAAGTGCCGGCGGGCGGCATCCTCGTCGCCGTCGGCCCGCGCGAGGCGGCCCAGCCAGTGATGGCCGGTCCCGAACGCGGCACCGCCCGAGCCGAAGATGCACCAGCGCTCCGCGAACGGCGCGAGCTCGCGGCGCAACAGCGCGCGCTGCTCGACGCTGCCGATCTTCGCGACCGTGCCCGAGATCAACGCGACGCCGCCGAGCCACATGTTGTCGTCGGGCAAGCGAATCTCGCCGCCTGCGAGCACCTTGTCGATGATCGGTCGAGCGGCTTCCGCGCGTCCGCACGCAACGAGCGCGGTCGCGAGGATCGCGACGCCGGCGACGACACGCGGCGACGACGGTTGCGGGGCCTCGAGCCCGGCCCGCATCTCGTGCAGGCGGTCCTGCTGATAGCGAAGCGCGAACGACTGGAGCACGAACGTGCCCGCGGCCTCCCACTGCTGCAACGCGTTGCCGAGCGTCTGCGCGGCGTTGACGAGCTCCTCGGTGTAAGCGTCGGGCGCGCGCATGAGCGCGCGTGTCGCCCGCAGCGCATTGACCCAGTAGAGGTCGGCGGGCAGACCGTGCGCATCGGCGAGCGACGCGAACTCGACGAGCTGCTCGTCGAACTCGTCGAGCTGCCCGCACTCCAACAGGTCGACGAGCAGCCCCCGGCATGCGAGGCCGACGAGCCGGTCGATTCGATGCGTGCGACACAGGGTCATGAACTCGTAGCTCAGCGCGAGCCGCTCCTCGGCGCGCACGACGTCGTGCGTGAGCAACCTCCGGTAGGCGGCGAGCGCCGCTGCCTGCACCTCCGGATCCGAGTCGTGTCGCGCGAGCTCGAGCGCCTGCTGCGCGTACCCCTCGTCGTCGCGGTTGCCGTCGTAGTAGTGACACGCGCTCGCGGCGCTGAGGAGCCGCACCTTCCGACGGGGGTCGGAGCCGCACTTCGCGAGTGCTTCGTCGACGAGCGCCGTGAGCCGCACGAAGAAGTCGTCCAGCGTGATGTAACGGGGCATCGCCGCGATCGCGATGTCGGCGAGGAGGTCGCCGTCGTCGCTGCCGCGCGCCTCGTCGGCGGCCTCGAGGAAGGCGCTCCGCGCGTCGTCGCGCCGGCCCGCGCGCTCGAGACACTGGCCGCGGTGCATCAGCGTCTCGGCCTTCTCGCGCCCATCCCATCCCGCGTCGGCCGCGAGGTCGAGCGCGCGGCCGTACCACGTGGCCGCTTCCTCGTTCGCGAAGGTCGCCGCCGCCTCGTCGCCGGCCCGCCGGGCGTGGTCGGCCGCGACCGACGGCGCGCCGAGCGGCAGCGCCGCCAGGTGGTGATGCGCCAGCTCCGCCGCCCGCGCGGTGCCGTGCGCGCCGGGCAACGCCTCGAGCGCGGACGCGGCCGCGACGTGCAGGCGGGCGCGCCGGCTCGCGTTCGTCATCGTGTAGATCGTGTTGCGGATCAGAGGATGCGAGAACACGAAGTGGTCGAGCTCCTCGCCCTCCTCGAACAGACCCTTGAGCAGACCCTCTTCCACCGCGTCGAGTGCATCCGACTCGTCCATGCGGTTCGTGCGCGCGAGCAGGTCGAGCGAGAACTCGCGCCCGAGCACCGACGCGGCCGCGAGCGCGCCCCGCGCGGAGTCGCTGACGCGGACCAATCGCCGTTCCACGATCGAGCGGACGCCGTCGGGCGCGACGTCGGCGATCGACACCTCTTCGCGCACTTCCGCGAGCTCGCGGAGGACCTCGCGCGCATAGAGCGGATTGCCGCGCGTCACGTCCCGCAGCTCCGAGAGCCGGGCCAGCGCCCGCTCGCGCAGGTTGTCGGACGCGGTCGCCTCGACCAGTGCGGCGAGGTCGGTCGTATCGAGACCCGACAGCCGCAGCTGCAGCCCTTCGGGCCGCCCACTGCGCGCGAGCGCGAGGAGGTCGGCGAGCGGCGAGTCCTCCGCGATCTCGTCGTCCCGATAGGTCGCCACGACCATCACCGCGCCGCTCGCGTTGCGCAACAGGTGCCGCAGCAACGCGAGCGCGTCGGCGCCCGACCAGTGGAGATCCTCGGCGAGGATGAGCACCGGCGAGTGCGCGCTCACCCCCGCGAGCAACGCGTCGACCGCGGCGAACAGGCGATGCCGGCCGGCCGATGCATCGGCCGGTGCGCGCACCGCGGGGAGCCGGTCGGCGAGCTCGGGCGCGAGCCGGCCCAGCTCACCGAGCAAACGGCTCTCGAGCAACTCGGGGGGCGCGAGCGGGACGAGCGACCGCACGATCTCGGGAAGGGGCTCGTAGTCGCTCGCAGGCTCCGGGTCGCACGCGCCGTGGACGACGACGGCCCCCGCGGCCGCGCCGCGCTGTGCGACCTGCTGCGCGAGCGTCGACTTGCCGATGCCCGCGGTGCCACCGATCAGCACGAGCCGCGGACCCTGCTCACACGCCTGGTTCCAGGCGCGGTCGATCGCGTCGAGCTCGTCGCGCCGGCCGACGAACACATCTGCTTCGTGCAGCTCGAAGCGGTCCCGCGGATCGTCGTGCGGGATGGAGTCGAGGTCCGCGTGCTGGAGCACGATCGCGTCTTCGAGCGCGCGCACCCGGGCGTTGGGTTGGATCCCGAGCCCGACGTCGAGCGCCTCGCGGAGTCGGCTGTACGCGCGCATCGCGTCGGCCTGGCGACCGTCGCGGTAGAGGGCGATCATCAGACGCTCGGTCAGGCTCTCGCGCAACGGGTCGGCGGCGATCAGGGGCTGGAGCACGTCGCACGCGTCGCGCGGCCGGCCCAGCTCGAGGTAGGCCTCAGCCAGCAACTCGACCGCGCCGAGCCAGAGGTTGTCGAGCCGCACGCCTTCGTCGCGCAGCGGCTCGAGCTCGCGCAGGTCGTCGTACGCGGGGCCGCGACGCCGAGGCAGCACCGGTTCGAGCAGCTCCACCGTCTCGCGCGCGCGGCCGCCGTTCCACACCGTGCGCGCCTTCGCCAGCGCGGCCTCGAACTCGAGTGCGTCGACCGACTCCTGCGGGGCGCTCAGGCGGTAGCCGCCCGCGGTCCCCGTGATCGGGTCGGCATCCGCATCGGCATCGGCATCGCGCAGCGTCTTGCGCAGGTACGCGATGTGGACACGAAAGGCGCTCGGCGCGGTGTTCGGCGGCTCGTGCAACCAGAGCTCGTCGATGAGCTGGCCGGTCGACACCGTGTGGTTCGCACGTGCGAGCAGCAAGCCGAGCACGGTGCGACTCTTCGGCCGCGCGATGTCGACGTCGGCACCGTTCCACCTCACCCGCAGCGGTCCCAGAACGGAGAACTCGAGCACGGGCGTGGCCCTTCTCGGTACGGGGGAGGGGCCGTCACGTTACCAACGAGCAAATTCAGCCGCCCGTTTTGCGCAGCGTTTGCTGCGGTGCATTCGACTGCCGGAACCCGATGTCGGCGTGAGGAGTCGTTCCATGACCGAGGGTGGAGGCGGTGGTCCGGGCGCGGCCCAGACCGTGTTCCAGGACCCGCAGTACAACCAGCAGTTGCTCGACCTGCACCGCAAGAACACGCCGTTCGTCGAGATGGCGAACGCGGTCGGTGTGAAGCTGTCGCCGGAGTTCGAGAAGCTCGTCACGGGCATGTCGGACGCCGAGGTGAAGATCATCCGCGACGCGATGATCCAGGCCCTCGAGCGGCACGACCCGATCATGCCGTTCCACTGCCAGCTCCAGGCCGTGCCGCCGTCGATCTCCGTGACGGCGGTCGGCTCGGCCGACAGCCTGCTCGCGAGGATCGACCCCAGCACCTAGGTCGCCCTCGCCCGTCCGGTCTCCGGCCCGATCAAAATCTTCACGTCACCGCTCGCATTGGCGCGCCCGCCGGCCGATAAGATCAGTGCTCGGGCGAACGCGTAGCGCGCGATTGCCGCCCGAGGCCGAGGGCGGCTGGATCCGGGGCTGGGTTCAGCGGTCCGCCGTACGACCGATCGAGGACCGTAGGTGAACGCGTCGAACTCCCCCGCTGCCGTCGTTGTCGGTGCCGGCCCTTACGGGCTCGCCGTCGCCGCCCACCTCCTGCACGAGGGGGTGAGCGTCCGCGTCTTCGGCGAACCGATGGACGCCTGGCGCCACAACATGCCGAAGGGCATGTTCCTGAAGTCCGAGCCCTTCGCGTCGAGCCTCTCGGCACCGCGGAAGGGCTACCGGCTCGAGGACTACTGCCGTGCCATCGGCGTCCGGCCGCTGCGGAACGACGAGGCGGTGCCGATCGAGATGTTCGTCGGCTACGGCTGCTGGTTCCAGGAACAGCTCGTGCCGATCGAGCAGGAACGGGTCGTGCGCGTGAGCGCCGCCGGGGACCGCTTCGAGGTCGAGCTCGGCACCGGCGAGATCTTCACGACCCGCTCGGTCGTGATGGCCGCGGGCCACGTGCAGTTCACGAACCTGCCGCCGGTCCTCGCCTCGCTCGCCGAGGGCGAGCCCCTGCCGACGTCGCTGGTGTCACACACGTCGCAGCACGACGACCTGTCGAAGTTCGCGGGCTCCGACGTCGCCGTCGTCGGCGCCGGCCAGTCCGCGCTCGAGACCGCCGCCCTGCTCCACGAGAGCGGCGCCGGCGTGCACCTCATCGTGCGGGCGCCCCGAGTGCTGTGGGCGGGCCCGCCCAATGTCGAGCGCACCTGGAAGGACAAGGTGCTGAAGCCGATGTCGGGCCTCGGCCCCGGCTGGTCGCACTTCGGCAGCGAGCGCGGTGCGGGGGCCATCCGCCACCTGCCCGAGCGCACCCGCCTCGCGATCTTCAAGGCCGTGCTCGGCCCCGCGGGCGCGTGGTGGCTGCACGACCGGGTGGAGAACGTCGTCGAGATTCGCACCGCGCAGTCGGTCGCGTCCGGGTCGATCGAGGGCGACAAGGTCGTGCTCGAATGCTCGGCGCCGCACGGTGCGCGCCAGCGGTTGGTGGTCGACCACGTCCTCGCGGGAACGGGTTACCGGGTCGACGTCGACTCCATCGAGTTCCTCGACCAGAACCTGCGGGCCCGGGTCGACCGCGTCGCGGGCTTCCCGGCGCTCAACGCCTCGTTCGAGTCGTCGGTCTCCGGGTTGTTCTTCGCGGGGTTGTCGTCGGCGGCGACCTTCGGTCCCTTGATGCGCTTCGTGTGCGGGACCGACTTCGCGGCGCCGCGCCTGGCGCGGGGCGTCGCCGCGCGCTGACGCCGCGGCACCAACGCACCGGCGACTCGCGCGACCACCTGACCCGAGAACCACACGAGCATCGTGGCGAACGGCAGCGGATCGTCGAGCGCGCGCCACGCACGTTCGGGGCGCGGACCCGCGGTCGCGCCGGCGGGCGAGGTCGCGACCCCGCGCCGGTACGCGAGCTTCGCCGGGATGTCGAGGTGCTCGATGCGGATGCCCTTGCCGTAGCGGGGCGGTGACGACGGGACCGCGCGACCCGTGAGGTCGAGGTGCATCGCGCGCAGGACGTCGATTCCGTCGTCGGTCTCGAACAGCTTGAACTGCGCACCCATGCGCGGGTTGAAGTCGACGAGCTTGTACTGACCGTCGCGCCGGTCGAAGCGCCAGTCGAGGTCGACGACGCCGCGGTAGCCGATCTCGCGGCAGAGCCGGGCCGACAGCTCCTCGAGCTCGGCGTTCGGCACGATGCGCGCGTAGGTGGTGACCCCGGCGTGGGGCGGCCACGAGCGCAGCTTCACACCGGTGAACGGCACGAGCGCGCGTGAGCTCGCGTCGCAGTAGGTGTGGAAGATCCAGTCCTCGGCTTCCTCGCGCGGCAGGTACTCCTGGAACATCGCCGTGGTCGGGTCGGGAAAGCTCGCCGCGATCTCGAGCAGCTGCTCCGGCGTCTGCACGATCGTCGTGCTGCCGACCGCGCGCTTCTGGAGCCGCACGAAGGGATCGACGTTCTTCACGACGACCGGGAACATCGCGCGCGCCGCGAATTCCTCGACCTCGGCCATCGACGTCGGGAAGGCGGCGTCGGGTGTCGGGATGTCGTGCTCGCGGCACACGGCGAACAGCCCGCGCTTGCTCGCGAGCCGGCGGGGGAGGTCGGGCTCGATCGCGGGATAGAGGAACCAGTCGCGCAGGACGTCGCCGTGCTCGGCGAGGAACACCGCGGCCTCGTCGTCGGTCGGGATGGCGAGCACGCCACCGCCGAGGCGCTTCCCGATGCGCGCGAGTCCCTCGAGAAGGAACTCCTCCGATTCACTCGCCGTCGTCGGCCACACGATCGCGTCGTTGAGGTAGCGCGACATCGCGGCGGGCGTGAAGCGATCTTCGACGATCGCGTGCACGGGAACACCGGCGCGCCCGAACGTGCGGATTGCGCACACACCGCCGTGGTACACGGGGTACTTGCCGATGCGGACGAGCAGCACCGGCACCGACCGGTCGAGCGTGACGCCCCCACCCGGCGCGAGCACGATCGGCGCGCTCACCGGCCCGCGATCGCGCGCCGCCGACCGCCGCAGCCAGATGCCCCCGACCGTGATCACCGCGAGCACGCCGATCACGCGCGCGCCGGTGAACAGGTGCAGGTACAGAAGGCTCTCGGAGACGAGCGCGTCGAACGCGAAGCTCGCGCCGATCGTCAGCGCGATCTCGAGCCCCACGGGCAGGTCGAGCCCCGCGACGACCGCGGTACCCGGCCCGAACGCGAGGAACAGCATCACGACGACGAACGCGACCGGCGGGCCGACGTGCGCGGCCGCGAGCGCGAACGCGGCGACGGAGAGCAGCACGATCGCGCGACGGACGTTGGCGCGTCTCATGAGCCCGTCCTCGGCACCGTCACGAGGAGCGCGTCGGCATCGTGGTACAGCACCTTGAACTGATGTGACGCGAGGATCAATCGCTCGATCCGTTGCAACGACCCACGCGGCAGCCCACCCACGGAGTCCACCTCGGCGATCTGCGACCTCGTGATGATGAGATAGCCCTGCGTATAGCGCGTGTCGGAGAGCCAGCCGTGGAGCACGCCGGCCGGGTCGCGCAGCACCTGGTTGACGGACTGTGGCGGCTCGGTGCCGAGCGTGACGTACGTGAAGTGCTCGGCGTTGTCGAACTGCACCGGATAGCTCAGCGTGCCGTCGACGAGCAGGGAACCCGGCGGCGCGATCTCGGAGACCATCGTCGCCGCGCGCACCTCGCCGGGCGTGAAGTACGACCACGTCTCCTTGCCGTAGTACGCGAACGTGAAGCCGCCGATGAGGACGCCGCTCACCAGCACGATCGCGAGCGGAGTCCGCCAGCCGACCTTCGACCCTCCTTCGGTGAAGAAGAAGCCCGCCGCGAGGAACCCCGCGAACGGCAGCGCGAACAGGTAGACGCGGAAGATGGCCTCGCCGCCGTAGTTCCCGCCCGCGAGGATCGCGGCGGGCGCGATGCACATGATCAGCGCGGCGCGGTCGACGTGCCCCAGGCGGCGGCGACGGACGAGCCCCGCGATCGCGAGTAGCGCCATCACGCCGACGACGAGGCGGCCGAGGTCGGCGACGCGGTGCTGCGCCGCGCTCAACTGCCCCAGGTTGGCGAGGTTCGAGCTGAAATTGGTGCTGAGCGCGCCGAAGCCCGAGAGCAACGCGGAGAGATTGCCGAACGTGTACGAGCGCGCGCCCGTCACGAGCCAGATGCCGGTGAGACCGAACGCCGCGATCACCGGCCAGCGCCGGTCGAGCACGCGGAAGAACATGAGCAGCGCGAGGCACGCGCAGATCACGAACGGCGTGAGCGGGTGGCTCGTGACCGTCGCCGCCATCAACACGAGGAACAGCGCGCCGACCGTGCGTCGCTCCGCACGTCCGAGCCGGGCCGGCGCAACCTCGGGAGTCGCGGGCTCGCTCAGCGCACCCTGCGCCTGACGGGCCTTGCGGCGGGCGGAGACCGCGACCGGGCGGCGGTACCAACGCAGCACGATCGCGAAGGCGACGAGGAAGAGGAAGAAGCCGAAGGCCTGCGGCGCGAAGTAGTCCTGACCGACCCAGTTCGCGATCACGAAGAGCCAGACGCCGAGCGCGATGCGGCGCCGGTCCTCGGTGAGCGCGCGCAGCACGACCGCGAGGAGCAACGCGTCGAGCAGCTCGAAGACGGGCGGCGCCCACGCGGCGTAGGACAGCGCGCTCTTGAGCCCCGCGGACTCGGTGAGCGCGGTCGCGGCGCCGAAGAAGCCCGGCCATTGCTGATAGATCGGCAGCACCGGCGTCGACGGCACGAGCACGTGATGCCGGTGCAGCAGGTCGACGATGCCGACGTGCTTCCACGCCCACGAGTAGCGCAGCGCCCCGTACGTGAGCGCGGGCGTCGCGTGGATCACGAGGATCGCGAGCGCGATGTGGGCGAGCATCACGGGCAACTTCGACTCGCGGTGCAGTGCGGTGACGAAGCCGACCGTGATCACCGCGAGCGCGGCGTAGAAGGTCCACGGCAACGCGTCGACGAGGCCGTACGCGCCGACGTTCGCGGGGTCGAGCTTCACCAGCGTGACGATCCACAACGCGATCGCTCCGCCCAGGGTGAGCATCGGCCACCACGCCGGCAGCCGCCGGCGCCGCGGTGCGGGGACGCGCGCGGCGCGGCCCGGAGGCTCGAACGCGAGGTCGAGCTCGAAGCCGGGGTCGAGGTCGAGCTTGACGTCCGGCGCGGCGTTGAGCGTTGCGGTCACAAGACCGCGGGCGGCGCGGCGCGCAGATGCGGTCGCAGCTCACCGAGCAGCAGGACGATCGCGCCGGCGGTCTGGACGATCAGCCACGCGTAGCCCATGCCGATCACGCCCCAGAGGTGCATGAGGATCGGCGCGAGCACGAGCACCGGCACGGTCGTGAACGCGGTCGCGACGAGCATCGCGGTGAGTCGCTTCTGCACCCGGGCGACGGTGACGAACGTGAGCGGGATCATCGCAGGGATCGTCGACAGCGCGAACAGTCGCAGCACGCCCGCACCGGCTTCGTACTTGTGACCGAACACCGCGAGGACGAGCGGCGCGCCCGCGACGAGCAACACGGCGAGCGGGGCGATGATGCGGAACGACGCCTTGAGCGTCGCGCGGGTGTGCTCCCAGAGCCGCTCGGGCTCCTGCGCACCCTCGGTCGTGAGGGACATGCCCATGTTCCGGCTCACGAGCACGAGCGTGTAGGCGATCGTCCACGCGATGTACACGTAACCGCTCGCGCTCGCGCCGCTGATCGCGAGCACGATGATCGGTGTCAGCGCGATCGCGGCCGTCCACAGCATCGACGACACGTAGTCGACCATCAGGAAGCGGCCGATGATGTTGCGGGTGATCGGCTCCGCGATCTCCCGGGTGCGTTCGACGTGCCGGGGCACGAGCTTGCCGAACAGGACCAGCGTGACGGCCGGCACCACGAGCAGCAGCGGGGCGGTCCACGAGAGGAAGATCGCCGACTTCGGGATCATCGAGGCGAACAGGAACAACAGCACGATCTTCATCACGCCGTAGCTGCTGTTCTCGACCAGCACGTACGACGCGCGGCGGACGCCGATCAGCACCGCGTCCTGGAGCACGAAGACGATCCAGAGCAGGACCGACACGACGTAGATCGCGAACAGCCCCGGGCCGTGGATCGTCTCCCGCAAGCGGGGCGTCCAGATGCCGATCCCGGCGAGGAACACGGCCGCAGTGACCAGACCGAGGCCGACCGCGACCGCGTACGACAGCATCACGAGCCGCTTGGTCGCGGCGCCGCTCACCGGGACGAAGCGGTTCAGCACGTCGGTGAAGTTGAGGCTCGACAGGTTCGTCAGCAGCTGCATCGACGCGATCACGGAACCGCCGATCCCGACGTCGTGCAACGAGAATCGACGCGCGGCCAGCGCCCAGTAGAGCGCGCCGAGGCCCGACGTGGAGAACGTCGACAGCACGAGCGCGTAGCCGTTGCGGTGCAGCGGCGAGCGCAGGTGCTCGACGAGGCGCTGCGCGCGCGCCGGTTCCTGCGCGGTGACGGTCGCGACGGATTCCGCGGTCATGACGCCGCGATGATCATGCCGAGTCGAGCGCGTCGGCGTGCTTGTGCAGCTCGAGGCGCGCGCGGGTCCGTCGTGCGACCCTCCACGCCTTCGTCTGCAGCCGCTCGTGACGGGGTGCTCGACTCGAACCTCGCATCAGCGAATCCAACTGCTCGACGGAAGCGTCGCCCCGCAGCATGATACGGGCCAGGGCGAATTCGTCGTCACCGGGCCCGCTGAGCGCCTCTTTCACGCCACAGGCGTTGTCGAACCCGGCCCGGTGCACCATCGCCTGGATCTTGCGGCTGTGGTAGCCGTGCGGGTAGGCGAACGAGCGGACCGAGCGGCCGAGGTGGCGATCGAGCAGCTTCTTGCTCACCCCGATCTCCATCTCCGCGGAATCGTCGTCGAGCTCGTCGAGCGCCCAGTGGTGGTGCGCGTGCGCGCCGATCTCGACGCCCATCGCCGCGATCTTCTCGATCGCGTCCCACGTCATCATCGGCTGCTCGCCGTCGGAACCGAGCCACGAGCTCCGGCCGCCGACGTACGCGGTCGAGATGTAGATCGTGCTCGCGATGCCCGCGTCGGCGAGCGCGGGCGCCGCCGACGACGCGAAATCGGCGAAGCCGTCGTCGAACGTCACCAGCGCGACCTGCTCGGGAAGCGGCAGGTCGAAGCGGAGCATGTCGACGTACTCGCTCACCGTCATCGTCGTGTAGCCGCGCTGGTTCAGGAACGCGAGGTGCTCGCGGAAGCGCGCGGGTGTGATCGCCCACTCGCGCATGAGCGGCGCGGGATCGGTGCACACGGAGTGATAGAGCAGGACGGGGACCGTGCGGGTCACTGCCATCGGTTACTCCCCGGCCGCGGAGAGCACGCGACTGCGGCGACTCTGCTCCGTGCCCGGCGCGCGGCGTACGTGCCGCGTCGCCCGCCGGCTCGCGATGTAGAGCATCGGACCGGCGAGCATGCCCACGCGCTCGCGCAGCACGAGTCGGCGCGAGTAGTCGTCGGGAAGGCGCGCGTTCTTCACGGAATCGCTCCCGAGCGCGTACCGCAAGCCCGCCGGCACGCGGCCGGCGAGGTCGATCGCGCGTGACGGCCGGTTCATCAGCGTCTTCATCAGGTACGCGGTGAGCCCGGCGCCGTAGCCGAACGCCTGGCGACCGAGGGCGGCCGCGTCGCGCCGGTGCGCGTGGAAGATCACGGCCGCGGGCTCGTACACGAGCGCGTGCCCACTGCTCACGATGTCGAAGAAGGCCGCGAGGTCGTCGCCGCCGCGGGCACGCGTGCCGGTGCCGAGCGCAGGATCGAAGCCGCCGACCGCGAGCAGCGCCTCGGTGCGGAACGCCATGTTGGCACCCGAACCGAACCGGCCCGCGGCGTACGGGAACAGCGGGTCGTCGACGGCGAAGCGGTCGTCGCGGAAGATGCGCTGCTCGAAGCCCTTGTTGAACCCGACCGACTGCTCGACGAGCGCCTGCGCGCCGGTCTCGAGCTCGAGCGGGAAGATCATGCCGGTGACGCAGCCGACGTCGGGTGCGACGCCGAAGCCGGCGACGAGACGCGAGAGCCAGTGCGAGTCGACGACGACGTCGTCGTCGGTGAACGCGACGATGGGCGCGGTCACCTCGCGCAGCGCCCGGTTGTGCGCGCACGCGAGCCCGGGCGTCGACTCCCACGTCCACGAGACGCGGTGACCGGGAGCGAACGGAAGCTCCGGTGGACCCTGCTGCTCGGCGTCCGGGCTGTTGTCGACGATGAGCACGTCGAAGTCCGGGTAGTCGCACGCGAGGATCGACTCGACGCAGCGCCGCAACTCCTGCGGGCGGCCGCACGTCGCGACGACGACGGTGACCCGCGGCGTCTTCGACGAGAGCCACGGCGTCGAGATCGACACCGGCGCCTCGTCGCGCGGCATCACGACGACGTCGCGCTGCTCGATCGCATCGCGCAGTCGTTCCTTGATGTCCTGCTCGCTCAGCCCGCCCTCGGGCAGCTCGGCCTCGAGGATGCCGCAGGGCCGACCGTGGTCGCGCACGAGCAGGAACGCGCGCCCGTACGGCGCGCCGCTGATGCTCGTCGCGCCTTCGAGCGGACCCGGCGACGCGAGGTCGACGTGGCCAACGAGCGCAGGCCGGTAGTCGGGTCGTACCTCGCCCGAGGCCTTGCGCGGCCGGCGCATCGCGACGCGCGTCTTCGCGAAGCCCGCGCTCGTGAACGCGACACCCGAGGCGCGCGCGCCGACCCGAGCGAGCGCACCGCGTCCGCCGCCGTTCATTGCGAGCCGCAGGTCGCGGCCCGCGGCGAGCGGCAGCGTGCGCGTCGCGTACGAACGCTCGCTGGAAAGACCGTCGCGCGCGCCGACGAGCTTGGCGACGCGCGTCTTGGAGCCGCCCTCGGCGATGCAACGCTGCCGGAAGTAGGCGCGCGTCGCCCGCTCGGGGCGGACGCGATGGTGCACGATCGAATCCGGCGCGTACCAGATCACCGATTCGGGACGGCGCTGCTGGACGCGGATGCAGAGCTCCGTCTCCTCGCAGCCCGACGGCAGCGCACCGACCCGTCCGACACGGTCGTCGAAACCGCCGAGCTCGGAGAAGGTGTCGCGGCGAAACGACATGTTCGCCCCGATCACATTGCGGATCGGGCCCTCACCGGGATGCCCCGCGTAGGTGCAGCCGACGACCCAGTCGAACTCCTCGGGGAACCACGAAGGGCGACCCGCGTCCCAACGCGGCACGACGCGCCCGCCGACCGCGACGACGTCGGGCCGGTCGTAGGGCTCGAGCAGCCGGTCGAGCCAGTCGGGGTTCGCGACCGCGTCGTCGTCGAGGAACGCGACGATCTCCGCGCGTGCCGCCGCGATGCCGGTGTTGCGCGCACCCGACAGACCACGTGCCTCGGTGTTCTCGACGACGACCGCGTGCGGGAACCACGCGCGCACGCGTTCGGCCAGCTCGGGTGCGTGATCGACCGCGACGATGAGCTCGTCGTCGATACGCAGCTGGGGCAGAACCGAACCGAGTGCGCCGCAGATGTCGTCCCAGCGGTCCTCGGTGTAGCAGCACACCACGACCGAGACACCGCGGCGCGCGTTCATTGCGCGGCTCGCCTTCGTTCTCTCACGTCGACGCCGGCCTCGTGGCTGAACGGCGGCGTGCTCGGACGCGCGTTGGGAAGGCGGTCGACGACGAGCGGCTGCGGCGAGCCGGTACCGAGACGGTGCTGCATCCACTCGGTCACGATCGAGCGCAACACGCGCGCGCCGTCCTGAACGGTGCGCAGGTTGCTCACACCGTGGATGCGCTTCGACTCGTAGCTCGGGACCTCGGCGACCTTGAGCGACGCACGCAGCGCGCGGATGTGGATGAGCGTCTCGACTTCGAATCCCGTGTAGTCGCCGTCGATGAACGGCAGCACGTCGCTCCAGAACGCGGTGTAGCCGTAGCAGAGGTCGGAGTAGCGACCGCGGAAGCCGGCGCGCACCAGGCGCGTGAGCACCCAGTTGCCGAGCTGGCGGTGGCGCTCCATGTCGGCGGTGCCGCCACCCTGCGCGAAGCGAGAGCCGACGGCGATGTCGTGGCCGGCGAGCAACGCACCGACGAAGGACGGGATCTCACGGGGATCGGTGGAGCCGTCGGCGTCGAGCATCACGAGGATGTGACCGGTCGCGGCGCGGAAGCCGGCGCGCAGTGCCGCACCCTTGCCCCTCGTCGACTCGAGCACGACGCGGACGTCGGGTCGGCAGCGCCGAGCGACGGCGATCGTGTCGTCGGTCGAGAGACCGTCGACGATGAGGACCTCGTCCACCCATTCGGGGATCCGCTCGAGCACGTGCGGAAGGTTGCGCTCTTCGTTGAGGGTCGGGATCACGACCGACACACGCGCAACACTCTGCTCGATCGCCTCCTCGGCGACCAGGTCGATGTCGACCTCGTCCGCATGGACCGCGGTCCGCGCGTACGCGAGGCCAAGCCCCTCTGCCCTGAGTGCCATCCGTTGCTCCCAGCCCGCGCGTAGGCGCTCACCAGCCGCTCAGCGTGGTTGGCGCCGCCCCGCGCCGTTTCTCGACCCCGTTGTGGCCGTGAAAATACCACATTGAGCGCGCGCAAGTCACCACTGAACGCGTTTTTCTGCCCGACATTCTCAGACTTTTCGTCGACACGGAACGCGGTCATGACGCGACGTCGAACCACGACGCCTTCGCGATCTGCGCGAACGCCGACAACGAGGGTGTGCTCGTGTCGATGCGCCAGTCGTTGATGGTTCCGTGCTCCACCTTCCGCTCGTCGAAGTAGACGACCGCATGGACGGCGCGGTACTTCTGCGACAGCGCGGTGAGCGCGTCGCGGAACCAGATCGCCTTCCGGGTCGGCACGTTCGGATCCTCCTTGGATCCCCATTCGGTGAGCATCAATGGTTTCGTTGCGTGCGCCGATCTGGCCCACGAGTACCAGGGATCGACTTCGAACGAGAGCGTGTGCCACGCACCGTTCGCGTCGAAGTTGTACGGATCCAGAGCGATCCAGTTCACATACGCGTCGCCCGGATACGTGGTCTTCACGATCGAGGTCTCGCCCGAGCCCGGTTGCCACGCGAACGCGGTCGTCGCCCACACGAACGCGACGTTCGTCGCCTTCTGCGCTCGGAACACGGCGACCACGTGACGGAAGGCCGCGACGTAGTCCGACGCGGGGCCACGGGCGCCCACGTTGGTCTCGGGCTCCGCGTCGAACACGAAGAACGCCGGGCTGTGCAGGGCGACGAAGCCCCTCGCGACCGAGACGAGGTACGCGTCTTCCTTGCCCGCCGCGATTCGCGCCCACGACACGACCGAGCCCGAGAAGTGGCACGCACACAGGCTCAGCATCGGGATGCGGTGTTGCGAGACGGTCCACGTCTGATACGCCGTCGGGATCGGATCGCCCCACTGGTAGTACTGGTGGTCGATCGCGTACTTGCGTCCGATCGCCTGCTCGGCCTGCTGGAGGTTGAGCTTCGGGTTGCTGTTGGGCCGCCCGGGACCGGGGCCGCGCCAGGCGCCGAAGTAGGCGCCGGTGCGCGGCACCTTCGGCGGCGCGAGACCCGCGTTCACCACGGGCGCCGATGTCGTCGTACGGGCGACGGTCGTCGTGGTCGTCGACGACGACGACGTCGTCGACTGCGGCGGTGCCGCCGCCGACTCGGTCGAGCAGGCCGCTCCGAGCGCGATCAAGAGCGCGAGCCCGACGACCGTCGCCGGGGCTGGGCGCCCCGTGCGCGTCCGTGCGCGATCGGCAGGACTCGTCGTCACGTCGCGTACTGGAACAGCCAGTAGTAGCCACGGGCCTGCGAGACCGGGACGAGCCGCAGCTTCGTTCGTTCGGCGTGCTCGAGGAACGCGCGCAGCTCGTGGTCGTACTCCGGCAACTCGTCGAAGTAGATGAGGTCACCGGGATTGAGGTGCGGCTCGAGCCACTCCAACACCGCCGCGGTGCTCGAGTAGAGCGTGCAGTCGATGTTCACGAAGAGCTGGTCGTGCGCGGGGAGCTCGAAGTTGGCGAGCGTCTCGTTGAACCAACCGACCTGGAACGAGACGCGCGGGTCGGTGATCGACGGCGGCGCCGCGGTCTTGAAGAACCCCGGCGGATAGTCGGGGCGCCACTCCTCGGGCAGTCCCTGGAAGCTGTCGAAGCCGACGAAGCGCGCGCCGGGCCGGTCGAGGTGCTCGACCCACCAGCGCAGCGACCATCCCTCCCACACGCCGAACTCGAGGTACACCGGGTTCGGTGTGGTGAGTCGCGCGAGCGCGTCGCGGTACGTGTCGGTCTTGTCCTCACGAACGATGAGCCGACCCGCGGGCGGGTTCTGCGCGACCCAGTTCCCGATCGTGAGCGCGCCGAGGACGTTGCTCGCGTCGTAGAGCCGTTCCTTGCTCAGCCGGCTCCCGGCCTTGATGAGCAGCTGGCGAAATTGCATCCGTGCGTCGAAAGGCATTGCAGATCCGTTCAGGCTCGAGTGGCGGACAGGTCGATGACGTAGGCGGCGCCGCGTTGGTCGGCCGAGCCGACCTTCAACCACGGCGACGTGCCGACCGCGGTGTGCGCGTCACCGTCCATGGCGATCGCGGTACCGAAGCGGCCTTTCGTGGAGTTCGGCGCCGCGATCGTGACGCGGTCGGCGGCGGTCGGCTGCTGGCCCGGGACGAGGTGCACGAGCTCGGCCGCGCCCTGGTCGTCGACACCGGCGCCGTCGACGCCGATGACGAGCTCGGAGCCGTCGGCACTCAACGCGACCGACGAGCCGTAGTAGAGGAACGGCGCCGCGTTCGTCGGCAGCAGCGTGAGCGTCGTGTTCTGCGCCGGGGCGCTCCAGTCGCCGGTCGTGCGGTACACGTACGTCGCGCCGGCGCCCTTCGCGGCCCCGACGTTCACGTCGGGCGCCGCGATCGCGAGCACGCGACCGTCGTCGGAGAACGTCGCGTTCACGCCGTACGCGTCGGTGTCACCGTTCTTGTTGCGGTTCGGATCCGCGAAGACGGCGCGCGTCTGCGCGGTCTTCCACGCGTCGTGCGTGCCGAACACCGACGTCGACCCCGAGTGCAACGTGTGCTGCGAGTCGAAGTGCGTGAGCTCGGTCACCGCGGCGATGGAGCCGTTCGCGGAGAGCGCAGTGGCGCCGCCGAACTCCGCGCTCGCGGTCGGGGTGCGGGCGATCAACGTGCGCGCCGCGGTCCACTGCGTCGCGCTCGCGCCGCGGTTGAACACGTACGCGGAGCCCGCGTCCTTCACGGCGAGGACGTCGTGGCCCGTCGCGCCGACGACGATGCGCGCGCCGTCGCGTGAGATCGCCACCGACCAGCCGAACCCGTCGTAGGCGGCGGAGTCGGGCCCGCGCAGCTTGGCGACCTGCGCCCAACGACCGCCGGAATCACTGAACACGTAGGCCGTGCCTTCGTCGGCGGCCGCCCCGACGTCGCCGAACGGCGCGCCCGCGACGATCGTGTGCCCGTCGCCCGAGATCGCAACCGACCAACCGAGCGCGTCGTACTTCGCGCCGTCGGCCGCGACGAGCTTGGCGGTCTGCGCCCAATGACCGGCGCTCCCCGCGTCGACGTAGACCGCGCCCGACCCGGTCTTGGCGCCGGCCGCGTTCCCGGGTGCCCCGATGGCGGCGACGGCACCGGCGGACGACATCGCGGCCTCGCCGGGGGTCGCGTAGTAGACGGGCTTGATGGGTGTGGAGAAGGTGTCGTAGGCCTGCGCGCCGCCGAGGTTGTCGCCGGCCTTGCCGTCGCTCGCGAGCAGCTGCTGCGGCGGCCGGCCCTTCGGCACCGTGGTCGTCGGGCCGCCGGGGGTCTTGGGGGTCGTGGCCGGGCCGTCGGACCCCGGGTGCGACGAGCCGCCGCAGCCCGCGAGCGCGATCGCGGCCGCGACGGCGCACGCCAACGTCGGTCCCCACGCGTTTCCGGTTCGCCTACCAGCCACTTCTGCCCCGCGAATCGCCCACTGCAGTCCCAGCCAGCGTTGAAGCCTAGCGAATTCGCACACAGAAAGCGAGTGATTGACCACTATCCGCGTTCGTGGCGAGGAGCGCCCGTCGTTAGGCTCCGAACGATGGCGAGGGAAACCGTAACCGGCTACTGCTGGCCTCAAGTGGTCAGGGTCGGCGAGAACGTCGACCTCCATCTGTCCTCGGCGCGCGGCCGCCCGGTCGCCGTCGAGGTGGCGCGCGTCGGGGCCGAACGGGCCGTCGTGCACCGCGACGCAGCCGTCGCGGCGGCAGAGCACCCGACCCCGACCGACGCGTCCACGGCCGGCTGCGGCTGGCCGGCGGCGACGACGATCCGAGTCGATCCGTCGTGGCGCTCGGGCTACTACGAGGTGCTGCTCGAGATCGACGCCGACGGGCGGACGCGCCGCGACCGCGCGTTCTTCGTCGTGCGGCCCGACGTCGGCACGCCGGCGGCCCGCATCCTCCTCGTGCTCGCCACGAACACGTGGCACGCGTACAACGATTTCGGAGGCCGCAACCTCTACAACGGCGCGACGCAGGTCGCGCTCGACCGGCCGATGGCGCCGGGCTACCTCTTCAAGCCTCCCGGCGCGGGGCGCCGGGTGACGGTCGTGAACCCGCCCGACCCGCAGATGGCCGCGCACGTGGGCTACGTGCGCCTCAACCACCTGTCGGAGTGGGCGGGCTCGGCCGGTTGGCCCGATTGGGAGCACCCGTTCCTCGCGTGGGCCGAGCGCGCCGGGTACGCGATCGACGTCGCCACCAACGCGGACCTCGAGGAACATCCGGAGCTCCTTGCGGGCTATCGGTTGATGCTGTCGGTCGGGCACGACGAGTACTGGTCGGGTCCGATGCGCGACACGGTCGAGACGTTCATCGCGTCGGGCGGCAGCGTCGCGTTCTTCTCGGGCAATACGTCGCTGTGGCAGGTGCGGTTCGAACGGCGCGTCGACGGCGGCCCCGCGGCGACGATGGTCGGCTACAAGGGCCAGTTCAAGCACGACCCTGTATACGACACCGATCGGGTTCGGGATCTCACAACAATCTGGTCCGACCATCTCGTCGGCCGACCCGAGAACCACATGACCGGCGTGAGCTTCACCCGCGGCGGCTACCACCGGATCGGCAAGCGGGTGACGAACGGGCTCGGCGGCTACACGGTGTTCCGGCCGGACCACTGGATGTTCGAGCACACGGGCATCGGCTACGGCGACGTGCTGGGTGCGGGCGCGACCGTCGTCGGCTACGAGTGCGACGGCTGCGACTTCACGACGCGCGACGGGCTGCCGTATCCGACGGGTTCGGACGGCACGCCTTTGAACTTCGAGATCCTCGGCAGCGCGCCGGCCGCGCACTTCACGCGCACGACCGCGACGCGGCCGCCGCATCCGAACGAGCCGTCGGAGATCGAGTTCCTCGCGGCGCGCCTCTTCGCGACACGCGAGACCGAAGCGGTCGAACGCATCGCGCACGGTCACGCGATGCTCGGTACCTACACCTCACCCGGCGGCGGCACGGTCGTGACGTCGGGATCGACGGACTGGGCGCACGGGCTCGCGGCGCGCGATCCGCAGATCGAGCAGATCACGCGCAACGTGCTCGACCGACTGTCGGAGTGAGCGCGCTCACTTCCGAACCGCTCGACTCCTACCGACGCGACGGATTCGTTCGGCTCGACGCGGCCTTCTCGCACGAGCTCGCGGCGCGCTGCCGCGCGCGTCTGTGGGAGCAGCTCGACGAGTCACCCGACGATCCGAGCACCTGGACGCGACCCGTCGCGCGACTCGGTGCGCAGCTCGACGAGCCGTTCCGCGAGGCGGTCGCCTCGCCGCGGTGGCTCGACGCGATCCACGCAGTGGCAGGGCGGGACGCAGCACCCGAACCGTGGCTCGGCGGCACGGTCGCGGTGCGCTTCCCCATCGCCGGTCCGCCCAATGACGACGGCTGGCACGTCGACGGCAGCTACGCCGGACCCGATGGTCGGTGGTGGTTGAACGCGCGCTCGGACGGGCGCGCGTTGCTCATGCTCGTGTTGCTCTCCGACGTGGGACCCGACGACGCGCCGACGCGACTGCGAGTCGGATCGCACGTCGACGTACCCGACGCGCTCGCGCCGTTCGGCGACGCGGGCGTGGCGTCCCTCGACTTCCCGCTCCCCGCCCGCGCGCTCGCACGTCCGATCGCGTTCGCGACCGGCCGCGCCGGCGACGTCTACCTGTGTCATCCGTTCCTCGTGCACGCCGCGCAACGCCACCACGGCCGCGAGCCGCGCTTCGTCGCGCAACCCGGCGTGCCGTGGGCGAATGGGCGCTAGTCCGACGTGATCGGCGCGAGCCGGGCCTCGAGGCCGGCGTTGTCGAAGTAGCGAGCCCAGCCGAGCGGAGTGGTCTCGAAGCGCTCGTCGCGCGCGTCGGGATCGGCGCCGAGTGCGAGCAGGAGCTCGACCATCTCTCGGTCGTCGTTCGCGACCGCGCGGTGCAACGGCGTCTCCCAGGGCTCGTCACTGCCGATGTCGCCGCGACCGCGCGCGTTCACGTCGAAGCCGAGGTCGGCGAGCAGTGCAACGCCTGGAGCGCGCCGCTGCGCGACGGCCCACACGAGCAACGCAGGCCGGCGCGCGCGTGCCGCGTCGACGACGCCGGCGTGCGCGGCGGTCACCGCGTCGACCGTCTCGCGATCTCCCTCGAGCGCGCCCGCGATCAGTGCGTCGACCGGATCGAGGTCGGGCGAGCGTGCGCCGCGCGCCTCGAAGAACGCGACGAGCGCGCGGTTCCCCTCGGCCGCGGCGACCTCGGAAGCGGTCCGGCCGTCGCGCAGCGGAGCGAACATGTCGCCGCCGTGCTCGACGATGAGCTCGACGCGCGCGTTCATGCCGTGCGCGACCGCCCACGCGAGCTGCCCCTGCACCATCGCGCGCGGTGAGTCGAGGTCGTCGCCCAGTCGCGCCTTCCACGGCCCACCGTCGCCCCGGCCGAGCCCGTGCTCGAACAGGAGCTCGAGGTGAGAGTCGTCCGGCTCGAACATCCGGTTGTAGAGCGCCTGACCGTCGTTCGGATCCGCACCCGCGTCGAGCAGCACGCGCGCGAGCGCGAGGGAGTGCGGATGGCGCGGCTGCCGCACGGGTCCGAGCTCGCCCTCGCCGAACCCGCCGGTGAGCACCGTGAAGGGCGTGCGCAACCCGTGCCACAGATAGCCCGAATTCGGATCGGCACCGTGCTGCAGGAGGGCGCGTGCGGTGTCGAGCACCGCCGACTCGGCGACGTCGGGATCGACGCGCGAGTACGCGAGCACGAACAACGGCTCCCAACGGAACGGACCGCCGGCCCGCCGCGCGAGCGACGGATCGCGCGCGAGGAACGCGCGCACGCCGTCGCCATCGGCGAGCGCAGCCGCGTGATGGATGCTCGAGCGCGCGATCTCCGGATGCGTCGCGAGCAACTCGCGCGCGACCTTCCAGTCGTCGGGTGAGTCGTCCGCGTAGCGCAGGCACGCGCGCCGCAGGAACTCGGAGGCGGGATCGTCGAGCGCGGGAACCGCGTCGGGAACGCGCGTGTACTGCGTCAGCATCTCGACGAACGCGACGAGTCGCGGCCAGCTCGCGTGCCCGTAGTGGCGCGCGATCACGAGCTGCGCGGCTGCGAGCGGGAAGCGCGGCGGGTCGTCGACGGGTGCCGCGTGCTCGCGCGTGTGGGCGAGCGCATCGGTGTCGCCGGCGCGCACCGCGCGCTGGAGCTCCCGGGCCTGGCGGCGCAGCTGGCCGAGGTCCGGACGGTCGGGCAGGGAAATGGTCGGCATCGCGACCTCCTCTCTCGCCTGCGGTCCGCATCGTCAGGCCGAAAGGAGGGTCACGGCCGTACCGAGAGGTCTTGCACTCGCTCGAGTGGGCTCTGCCCTTCCCGCGGACCGGAGGCGCCTCGCGCGCCGCCCGCGAATGTAGCGGCCCGCCGGGGATCGGTGATCCAATCGCGCCCTCGCCAACCGAGGAGTCGTCGTGACCTACGCCATCGATCCCGAGCTGGTTCCCGTGCTCGAGCTCATCCCCGTTCGCGACCACCACGACATCGAGGGCTCGCGCGCGGTGATGACGGAGATGATCGCTCCGCTCAACGCGCACGTCGACACGAGCGGGGTCTCGATCACCGACCACGAGGTGCCGGGGCCCGAGGGCGCGCCGCCGGTCGCCGTGCGCGTGTACGCGCCCGACAGCGCGCCGCCCGCGACCGGGCGGCCCGCGCTGCTCGACATCCACGGCGGCGGATTCGTCGTCGGGTCGGTCGAGATGGAGCACGCGTTCGCGGCGAACGCGGCGCGCACGCTCGACGCGGTGATCGTCGCCGTCGAGTACCGGCTCGCGCCCGAGCACCCGTTCCCCGCCGGCCTCGAAGACTGCTACGCCGCGCTCACGTGGATGCACGGCGAAGCCGGCGCGCTCGGCATCGACACGACGCGCGTCGGCGTCGGCGGCCAGAGCGCGGGCGGTGGGCTGAGCGCGGCGACCGCGCTGCTCGCGCGCGACCGGGGCGGACCGGCGCTGTGCTTCCAGTTCCTCGGCATCCCCGAGCTCGACCACCGGCTCGATACCGCGAGCATGCGCGCGTTCGTCGACACGCCGATGTGGTCGCGACCGGCGGCCGAGCTGAGCTGGAGTCGCTACCTCGGCGACCACGACGGCGCAGTCTCGCCCTACGCGTCACCCGCGATCGCCGAGGACCTCGCCGGCCTGCCACCCGCCTACGTCACGACGATGGAGTTCGACCCGCTGCGCGACGAAGGGATCGTCTACGCGCTGCGCATGATGGAGGCGGGCGTCTCCGTCGAGCTGCACTCGTACCCCGGCACGTTCCACGGCTCGGCGCTCGTGACGACCGCGGCCGTGTCGCGTCGCGCGCAGCACGAGCTCTTCGACGCGCTGCGGCGCGGCCTGCGCGTCGACGGCTGAAGCGGCGCTACTGGACGAAGAGCTGCGCCATCGACGCGTGTTGATTCCCCACGCCCATCCCCGTCCAGATGTCGCCGAGGATGATGTTGCGGTGACCGAAGCACGCCGGGTCGCTCGGCTGCGTGCAGTCGGGGTTCAGGCTGCCCGGACCGTCCCAGTACATCCAGAAGTAGTCGGACGCGAGCGGATCGGCGAGCGCGATGTAGACCGAACCCCAGGCGTGGCCCTCGGGACCGCTCGGGTCGTGGCCGGCGACCGCACCGGCCTTCGCCAGCTGGGTGTACGCGTGCTTCCCGGGCAGCGCGGGCAGGCCGCGAATCGTGCGCTCCAGGTTGGAGACCACGATCCCCTGCTGCGTGACCGTGAGGCTCGCGTAGTTCTCCGGCAACACCATCTTGCCGAGACCTTCCGCCTTGTGCGCGCGGTTGATGTTCGCCAGTGCAGCCTTGTCGCAGCGCAAATTCGGGTGCGACTTGCCGTAGCACGCAAACGCGAACCGGCCGGTCGGCGGTGTGTTCACCGGCCCGTCGGCTCGGGCGGCACCGGTACCGAAGAGTCCGACCGCGAGGCAGGCGACGGTGACGATGGTGGCGAGACGGCGCATGCTGGGCCCCCGAGTCCGTGGCTGGCGTTTCATTCGCAGCGCGCGGGACCGTAGGTCGCGAACCGTCGCACGATCAATTCACGGGCACGTCGCGCGCGACCGAGCCGGCGACGACGCCGAGGCCGAGGCCGCGATCGCTACTGGACGAAGAGTTGGGCCAGGGATCCGGGCGCCTTGCCCGCACCCATCGCCGTCCAGAACGGGCCGAGGATGTTGTTGCGATGCCCGAAACAGCCGGAGTCGCCGGGGTTCACGCAGTCGCCGTTCGGGCTGCCGGGCCCGTCCCAGTACACCCAGAGGTAGTCGGCCGCGAGCGGATCACCGAGACCGCCCGCCCAGATCGATCCCCAGCCGCGGCCGCTCGGACCGATCGGGTCGGTGTTGTTCACGGCGCCGGTCTTTGCGAGCTTGGCCCACGCGAGCTTCGCGGGCAGCTTCGACAGGCCGCGCGCCGTCCGCTCCGCGTTCGAGACCGCGACCTCCTTCTGGATGAGCGTGAGGCTCTTGTAGTTGGCGGGCAGCGCGATCGGGCCGAGGCCCTCGGTCGCGCGCGCGCTGTTGATGTTGAGAATGGCCTGCTTGTCGCAGGCGTGCGTCGCCCGCTGGCCGTAGCAGGCGTTCCCGAATGCCGCCGTCGGCGGGATGTTCGGCGGGCTGGCGGCGGTCGCGCCGCCGGCGCCGAGAAACCCGAGCGAGACGCACGTGACCGCGACGAACGTGAGCAGACGACGCATTTTGCTGGCCCCCCGATCCATGGCTGTGGATCTCATCAGTACACGCGTGACCCTACGTCGTGAATCGTCGCGCCTTCGTGATCCGGGTCGAGCCATCGTCGCCCGAAGGTCGCCGCGACGGAGGCGACGCGAGTCGGCAGGTCGGCCTGGGTGCGGGAAGCCATGCCGCGCTCCTCCCGGGTTGCTCTCCCGTGCTCGACGCGAGCCTCGGGCTCGATCCCGAACGCCGAAATCGGCGTCTGCGCGCCGACGGACGAGATCACGCGACGCCGGACTCCGGCCGCGTCCGGCGTCGGATGTCCGGTGATACGACGGGTGCCGTGGAGCTCGAGGTGTCGGCGCCCGTACGCATCTGTGACCTCGGCGGCTGGACCGACACCTGGTTCGGCGGGCCGGGGCGGGTGCTGAACGTGGCCGTGACGCCGGGCGTCACCGTGTCGGTCCGCGAGCTCGCGGGCCCGCCGCGGCTCGTGATCGACGTCGAGTCGCCGTCGCCGCTCGTGCACGCCGCCGTCGAGGTCTCGCCGCCACCATCGGACCGCGGCCTCGAGATCCGCGTGCGCGCGGCGGTGCCGCCCGGATGCGGCGCGGGCACGTCGGCCGCGGTCGCGGTCGCGCTCCTCACCGCGCTCGCCGAGTCGCGCGGTGAACCGTGGTCGGCGCGTTCGATCGCGCGCGACGCGCACCGGCTCGAGGTCGAGCACCTCGGGCTCGAGAGCGGGGTGCAGGATCAGCTGAGTGCGGCGCTCGGCGGGGTCAACTTCATCGAGATCGACGCGTATCCCGCCGGCGTGGTGCACCGTCTGCCGGACTGGGACGACCTCGGTGCCCGGCTGTCGCTCGTCTCCGTCGGGCGCGCGCACGACTCGTCGAGCGTGCACCGCGACGTGATCGGTCGGGTCGCTGCGCAGCCGTCGACCGCGTTCGATCGGCTCCGCGCCGCCGCGATGGCGGCGCGCGACGCAGTGCTCGCGCGCGACCTGCGCGCGTTCGGAGCCGCGATGATCGACAACACCGAGGCCCAGCGAGCGCTGCACGCCGACCTCGTTGGAGTCGACGCGCAGCGCGTCGTCGACCTCGCCGCCGATTGCGGCGCGCTCGGCTGGAAGGTGAACGGCGCGGGCGGTGACGGCGGGTCGCTCACACTGCTCAGCGCGAACGCCGACGCGAAGCGCACGCTCGACGCCGCTGTTGCGCGGTTGGACGCGCGCTACCGCGTGTTCCCGATCGCGATCAGCCCCACCGGCCTCACGATTCGCCGGCTCTGATCACGACCCGCTGCGGCACCGCGTCGACCTCGACGCGGAGCGCATCACCGTCGACCCGCGCCGCGATGTGCGGGCCATCGGTCGTCGCGTGGAAGCGTCGCGGGTCAGGCAGCTGCGTGACCGTGAACGTCGTCGTGCCGCGCATCGACGGCCGCGGCTCGACGCCGATGGTCAGCTCCTCGCGCCCGCCGTCCCACCACGCCTGACTCAGCACGACGGACGGCACGTCGACATCGCACACCGTCGGCTCGTCGAAGCGCGCGCCGGGCCCCACGTTCGCGACGTGCCACCACGACCCTTCGCGCGCGATCTGCGCCGCGGCCATCGTTCCGTTGTACTGACCGCGCGGGTGCGACTCTCTTAGCCCGAAACCCCACGTGAACTCGCCGCGACTCGCGTCCCACGTCGGCTCGTACGCGGTGTCGATCGCGTCGCTCATCGCCGACGCAAGCGACTGCAATCCCCACTCGCGCGCGAGCCACATGATCGCGGCGGAGCTGCGCGGACCGGTCGGCAGGATCGGCGCGGTCGGTTCCCAGATGCCCATCTGCGTGACGCCGGCCTCGAACAACCGCTGCGCGTCGGGGACGACCTGCGGCGCGAGGTACTGCGCGGGAACCATGCCGAACATCGTCGGCACCTCGTGGTGCACGTCGAGGATCGGGTCGTAGTAGAGCGTCACCATCTGCGGAAGCTCGTCCGCGTCGAGGTGCAGGTAGCGCGCGCGACACACATCCGCGAACCACTCGTGGAACACCCCGTGGTGGTCGGTGCCGCGCAGCAGGTCGTGCAGCTGCAACCCGAGTCCCGCGCCCGCGAGACAGTACGGCCACACCTTCGTGTTCTCGCAGTGACATCCGTGCGGCGCGGCGCGCCACTGGGCGTGCAGGTGCTCCGCGATCGCGGTGTGGAACCACGTGAACGTGTTCTCGCCGTCGCGCACGATGTCGAACGGCTGGTCCCAGCGGTCGTCGCCGGTCGTGCGCAGGTGTAGCCCGAGCATCACGAGGAAGAACCCTTTGAAGAAGAGGTTCCCCGTCGCGCCGATCGGGTCCATCTGCAGACCCCACGGCTCGATGCCGTTCGCGGTCCATCCCGGCGCGTCGTAGTTGCCCCACAGATGCTCGGGGATGAGCAGCCGGTAGAGGTCGGGATACTGCGCGCGATCGGGATCGTGCCCGATCTGCGTGAGCCAGTCGCGCGCCGCCCACCAGCCCGTGTGCCGGAAGACGAGCTCGTCGAGGATGCGGCCGTACATCTCACGCCACGCGGGCGTGAGGTCGGCCATCATCGCGATCGCGTACGTGGAGTCGATGAGGTCGAAGCGATGCCACGAGCACATCGGCGCGTCGCTCACGCCGTCCCAGTGCTCGTGCGGATGATCCTCGCGATCCCAGCTGTCGGGCGTCGTCGCCTTGCGGTACAGGTAGCGCAGCCAACCCTGCGCGCGCTCGTCCAGCGCAGGAACGGTCATGACGCGACGAACCGCGCCGCGTCGGCGTGCGCGTAGTCGGCGACGATCGCGTCGGCGGCCCCCGCGGCTTCGATCGCGGCGACGACCTCTCCGAGACGACGGCCCGGGATCGCGCACGTCAGGTCCGACGCCGCCATACCCGTTCGCGCACGGCTGAGCGCGCAGCCCGCGCTCACTGCGACCGCGTCATGGTCTTTGGCGAGCACCACGATCCGGCACTGCGGCTTGCCCTCGACGCGCGCGTCGGGCACCGCGGCGAGCAGTGTCATCACGCCTGCCGCGTCCATGCGCACGAGCACGACATCCGGTTGGTCTTGTGCGTCGCGCAACGGCCCGTACGCGATGGCCTCGGGTGCATCGACGACCACGGGGAGGTCGGGGAAGACATCGGGCGACACCCAGCCCGCCTCGACCAACGACGCCACGTCGTGATGCGTCGCGGCAGCCTCCAGGTCGATGAAACCGTGCGTGAGCGAGCCGACGCTGCAGTTCGCGTGATCGTCCGCCCGCGTCGTGAACGTGCGGTTCTCGGCGTGCATCCAGAACACACAGCCGGCGGGCACGGCACCGGTTCGGCCGTCGTCGGCCGGCGCCGGGTACGTGCCGTCGAAGGGCGGCGCGCCCGTCCCGTGGAATGTGACTGCGACCGGCACCGCAGTCAGGCGGAGTGCGGCGACGAGCCGGTCCGCGAGCGCAGGATTGTCGTCCATCCGATGCTCCTTGTTCACGACGTGACGGCGCGGGCCTGCCGCTTCAGCTCCGCGAGGACGGCGCGCTCGTGGGGCAGCGCCCTACCGCCGTTCGTCGCGCGCCCGAGCGCGAGCCCGATCATCGTTTCGCGCGCGAGCACGTAGAACGTACGCGCCGCGGCCCGCTGCTTCACCGGCAGCGCGCGCGCGTCGAACGCGATCAACGACGCGAAGTCGGCGACGACCGGTCCGATCTCGACCGCGAGCTCGGGATCGTTCGCCATCGCGAGCCAGACCTCGATGACCGCCTTGAAGTTCGGCGTCGCGAGCGCCGACCATGCGGCGTCGAGTCGGCCCGCAACGTCGACGCGCCAGTCGCCGCTGCGAGCGACGAGCTCGTCGTAGAGACGGCGCAGCGCGTCGGCGAGCAGCTCGGCGAGGCCGTCGTAGTGGTGATGGAACGCGCCGCGGGTCACTCCTGCCCGCGCGCACACTTCGACGACCGTCGTCGCGGCCCATCCGCGATCGACCAACGATTCGATCGCGGCGTCGGCGAGCCGCGTCTTGGTCGAGTCGCTGCGTTCCCGCTGGGTGCGCCGCTCCCGCGCTGCCACTCCCCCCGCCGGTGCCACGGTTGGGATGTTACATACACCTCTGTACGTATGTAAAGAACGGCGCCGAGTCGCAATGACGAGCGTTCACGGCGTGGTCTGCCGCACCCAACGGCGGAGCGCTTCCCCGTTCGCAGCGGTGGGCCCGCTCTACGCGCTCATCCCTCTCGCGTCCCGCGGCTCACGTGGACCATGGTGTGCGCGGACGATCGAGTCGGATGCCGTCGACCTCGAAGTCGACACGCTCGTTGTAGAAAGCGATGAGACCGTGCACGCGCTCGCCCTCGCGGCGTACGTCGTGCTCGTAGGTCCAGGCGACGTCGCGCGTTTCTCGGCTGTCGAGCACCGCGGACCAGTGCCGCGCGGTGCCCTTGTACGCGCATTCGGTCACGGTGGAGCTCGGACGCAGCGCGTCCATGCACACATCGGCTCGCGGGAGGTAATAGCGGACCGGCAGTGCCGTCTCGAAGAGTGCGAGCGCACGCGTCGACGATGCGAGGGTCTCGCCGTCGATGCGCACCTCGACGCGGCGCGAAGTCGCGAACGTGTCGATGCGGTGGTACGGATCCCTCGGATGAACGAACACGCGCTCATCCTCTTCGTACCATGCGTCGACCGCAGCCCAGTCGACCGTGACGTGACCGTCGACGTCGGGATGCGGCTCCGCGTCGACGCGCACATGCTTCTCGGGAAACACGTACCGCGGCAGTTCTCCCGACACGTGTACGAGCTTGGCGTCGTCGCTGTCGACGACGGTCTCGCCGCCGCGCACCCCGCGAACGCGTCGACCGAGCGGCTCGACGTACACGACCTTGTCGGGGAGAGTGAGGTTCAACTCACCGGCTTGCTCCCGACCGAGTGGCCCTCGTCCCAGTGTGAGGCTCATCGTCGACTCCTTCTGCCGTCGCTCGTCGCGAGTAGCCGCCGGCGATGCGACCGACGCCGGGGGCACTCCAGGAATCGCGACGGCGCTCCGACGTCACCAGCGGCCGCGATGGACGACGTCGCCGAACGGTCGCCGCTTCGGATGCTCGATCACCCGTAGCGGGCGATCGGCCGGGTAGCCGAGGGCGACGAGCCACGGACAGAACCGATCTTCGGGGAAGCCGAGGATCTCCTGCGCTCGTCGCTGGTCCTCGACCTTGGCGTGGGCGCTGCCGATGCCCAGCTCGACGGCCGCGAGCATGAGGCAGATCGTCGTCTGACCGAGGTCGTAGTGCGTCGAGTCACGTGCGTATTCGTCGTCGGCAACCGGCGCGACGAGCGCGATCGTCGCGGCCGACGACGCGATGTGCTTCGCTCCCTGCCACACCGTCGAGAGCTCGGCGAGCTGATCGCGGTCGGTGACGACGACGTAGTCCCAGCGTTGCTTGTTCGACGACGACGGCGACCGCCGGCCGGCCTCGAGCACCCGATCGAGATCGTCGGCAGGGATCGGGTCGTCGGCGTACTCGCGCACGTTGCGGCGGGTCGCGATCGCGTCCGTCACGTTCATCGTCCATCCTCCCGTTCCGGTGCCGACGGCGCGACCGATCCGACCATCGCGTCGAGGCGAATCGGCAGATCGCGGACCCGCACCCCCGTAGCATTGAAGGTCGCGTTGGCGATCGCCGCTGCGGTACCGACGATGCCGATCTCACCGATGCCCTTGGCGCCCATCGGATTCACGTAGTCGTCCTCTTCGTCGATCCACGAGACGTCGACGGATTCGACGTCGGCGCACGACGCGATCTCGTACTGCGCGAGATCGTGGTTCAGGTAGTCGCCGAACTGCGCATCGAGCACGCTCTCCTCGAGGAGGGCCATCGACAGGCCCATGGTCATGCCACCGATCAGCTGTGATCGCGCGGTGAGTGCGTTCATCACGCGACCCACCGCGAACACACCGACGAGACGAGAGACGCGGACTTCACCCGTGTCGACGTCGACGCGCACCTCGGCGAACTGCGCGCCGAATGCATGGCTCGGCCGCTCCTCCCGCGCGTCGAGCTCGGCCGTCGTGTCCACGCTCACCTCGGCCGGCTCCCCGGGACCGTGCATCGACTCGAGCAGCCGTTCGCACGCACGCGTGACGGCGAAGCCCCACGACGACGTTCCCATCGATCCGCCTGCGAGCGGCGCCTGCGGAAGGGCGCTGTCGCCGAGACGGACGCGGACGCGCGCCGCGTCGACGCCGAGCGCGTCGGCCGCGATCTGCCCGAGCACCGTGCGCGCGCCGGTTCCGATGTCGGCCGCCGCGATCTCGATCTCGAAGCCGCCGTCGGGCAGCGCGCGGGCGCGCGCCGAGGAGGGCCGCGTGCGCGCCGGATACGTCGACGCGGCGACTCCGAGACCGACGAGCCCGCGTCCGACGCGACGCGCGCCTGGCTCCGCGCGCGCCGACCATCCGATGCGCTGCGCACCCTCGCGCAGGCACTCGACGAGGTGGCGGCTCGGGAACGGCTTGCCCGTCTCGGGGTCGACCCGAGGCTCGTTCCGGACACGAAGCTCGATCGGATCGATCGCGCACGCGACCGCGAGCTCGTCCATCGCGGATTCGAGCGCGTACATCCCCGGGCATTCACCGGGCGCGCGCATCCACGACGGTGTCGGTACGTCGAGCCGGCGGAGCCGGTGTGTCGTCCGCCGGTGAGGCGACGCATACATCATGCGCGACGGCACCGCGGTCTGCTCCGCGAACTCCTGGAGCGTCGAGGTCTGTTCGACGACGTCGTGCGCGAGCGCGACCAGCTGCGCGTCGTCATCGGTGCCCAGGCGGACCCGTTGGATCGTCGGCGTCCGGTAGCCGACGAACACGAACATCTGCGCGCGTGTCGCGGCGAGCTTCACGGGTCGGCCGACGGCCCGCGCCGCCATCGCCGCACCGACGACGATCGGGCGGGGCGTGCCCTTCGAACCGAACGCACCGCCGACATGCTCGCTGATCACATGCACGTCTCCCGGCGGGATACCGAAGATCTCGGCGAGCTTGTCGCGCACCGGGAACACACCCTGGTTCGAGTCGTAGACGGTGAGCGCGTCACGGTTCCACACGGCGATCGCGGCGTGCGGCTCCATCGGATTGTTGTGGTACGCCGGCGTTCGGTACACCGCGTCGACGGAGCAGGCGGCGCGCGCGAGCGCGGCCTCGACGTCGCCCTCGTTCGTGTCGGTCGGGAAGCCGGGATTGACCTTCTCCGGCGCGTACAGCTCGGGATCGTCGACGCGCAGCTCGACTGCGAACGGCTCCTCCGCGTACCGGATGTCGAGCCGTTCAGCCGCTTCCGTCGCGGTCTCGAGCGATTCCGCGACGACGAGCGCGACGATCTGCCCGCGGTACGCCACGCGGTCCGTTTGCAGGATCGAGAGCTCCGACGGTTCGTCCGTCGCGAGTCGCGGCGCGTTGCCGAACCAGAGGACGGCGAGCACTGCGGGGTCGGCGAGCGCGGATTCGACGTCGACGTCGATCACCCTGCCGCGCGCGACCGTTGCGCCCACCGCGCGGCCGTACGCGACGCGGTCGATGCGGTGCTCGTATGCGTAGACCGCGCGGCCGCTGACCTTGTCGGGCCCTTCGACGCGCACCCTGCGGTCGCCGGTCGCCCTCGTCAACGTCACGCCGACCCTCCGTCGGGGTCGACGTCGGCAAGCGCGCAGACGGTGCTGGTGACGAGCCGCTCGACGAGCGCGACCTTGAACGCATTGCCACGCAGAGGCTGCGCGCCGTCGAGCTCGACGGCAATCGCGCCCGCGACGCGCGCCGGCGTCACGGTATGGCCGACGAGCAGCGCCTCCGCTTTGCGCGCGCGCCACGGCATGTGGGCGACGCCGCCGAGCGCGATGCGAACGTCGGCGACGTCGCGGCCGTCGAGCAGCAGCACAACGGCGACCGACGCGAGCGCGAAGCCGAACGACGCGCGGTCGCGAACCTTGCGATAGCCGCTTCGAGCTCCGGCCGGGAGTGCCGGCACGTCGACACCCACGACGAGTGCGCCGTGCGGCAGGTTCGTGTCGAGCTCCGGCCGGTCGCCGGGCAGCCGGTACAACGCCGCGAGCGGGAGCGATCGCGTGCCCGTCGAGTCGTCGATGGTGACCGACGCGTCGAGCGCCGCCAATGCAACCGCCATGTCGGACGGATGGGTCGCGACGCACTGTTCGGACGCACCGAGAATCGCGAGGTCGCGGACTGCCGACGCGCGCGCCGGACATCCCGACCCGGGGCTGCGTTTGTTGCACGGCTTGGTGACGTCCTGGAAGAAGGGACACCGCGTGCGCTGGAGCAGGTTGCCGCCGACCGTCGCCATGTTGCGCAGCTGACCGGACGCTCCCGAGAGCAGTGCCTGCGACAGCACCGGCGCGGCGTCGCGAACCCGCTGGTCCTGCGCGAGGTCGGCGTTGCGCACCGACGCACCGACGCGGAGCGTGCCGTCGGCGAGGGTCTCCATGGCTCCGAGCCCGAGCGCGGTCGTGTCGACCAGGAGCTCGGGACGCTCGACACCGATCTTCATCAGGTCGACGAGGTTCGTCCCGCCGCCGAGCAGCTTGGCGGCCGACTGACCGGCGAGCGCGACGGCCGTCGCCCGGTCGGGCGCGCGCTCGTAGCGGAACTCCCTCACGCGCCGACCTCGAGGATGGCATCGACGATGTTCGGATACGCCGCGCAGCGGCAGAGGTTGCCGCTCATGCGCTCCCGGATCTCCTCCGCCGAGAGGATCGGCGCGCCGGTGCCATCGGGGGTGACCGCGCTCGGCGCGCCCGCTCCGAGCTCCGCCAGCGCCGCGGTCGCCGAGCACAGTTGACCGGGCGTGCAATACCCGCACTGGTACGCGTCGTGCTCGAGGAACGCCCGTTGCAACGGCGACAGGGCGCCGGCGCTCGCCAGACCCTCGACGGTCGTCACCTCGCAGCCGGCGACCGTCAACGCGAGCACGAGGCAGCTGTTCACCCTGCGCCCCTCGACGAGCACCGTGCACGCACCGCACTGCCCGCGGTCGCAACCCTTCTTCGTGCCCGTCAGCCCGAGCAGCTCGCGCAGAAGATCGAGGAGCGTCACGCGCGCATCGACATCCACATCGACGCGCGCACCGTTGACCGTCAGGGCAAGTGGCGATTCCGGCGGCACGCGTCACGCGTACCCGCGCCGCGCCGACGGCAACCCGGGCCTGACAACGATCGTGGCTCCTCGCGTCGGCCGCCTTGGAGAACGTGCTCTCGTCGCCGTTCGCCTCTCGCTCCTGGCCGAATCATCACTGGCCTTTGTGTGTGATGCGGTCCTAGCCTGCAGTGCGCTCTCGCGCAGAAGGTGGGTGGGCGGGATGATGCGTCGTCTGTTGGTGGGAGCTCTGGTCCTCGGGCTCGGCGTGGCCGGTGCCGTCGGCGGCACGGCTGCGGGCGCGGCGCCTTCGGGTCCGCGCTGGGTGAACGAGCTCGGCACTCGCTGGTATCAGGCCGGCCTCGGCGTCGCGGTCGATGCCGCGAACAACGAGTACGTCGTGGGGGAAACGCAGCGGACGTTTCCCGGATCGCCGACGCCGAGCGTCGGGAATGACGACGCGTTTCTGTTGAAGTTCAACGCACGCGGCAAGCGTTTGTGGACGCGGCAGTTCGGCTCGGGAGCGCAAGACGGCGCGTACGCGGTCGCGGTCGACGGGCTCGGCAACGTCGATGTGGTCGGGACGACCGGCGGGACACCTTCGGGTTCGCCGGAGAACAACGCGGGCCACGACGACGTCTTCGTGTCCCGGTTCACCGCTGATGGTGATGCCGTGTGGACGCACCTGCTCGGCGGTCCGAGCACCGAGAACGGTTTCGCGGTCGCCGGCGACGCAACCGGCAGCGTCTACGTAGCGGGCTACACGTACGACCGGCTGCCGGGCGCGCCCGAGGCGCTCCACGGCGACAGCATCGAAGCGTTCGTCGCGAAGTACGACACCGCGGGGAACGTCGCCTGGGTGCACCTGATCGGGACCTCCGGCAACGAGTACGCGGACGGCTTGGCCGTGACTCCGGGCGGCGGTGTCGACGTCGCCGGTTGGACCAACGGCTCGTTCGCCGGTGCGGCGAAGAACAAGGGACAGACCGACGTCTTCGTCGCGCACTTCGACGACGACGGCACCCGCTCGTGGATCACCGACGCCGGGACCAAGACGTTCGATGTCGGCAATGCCCTGGCAGTCGACTCCGCCGGGAACGCGTTCGTCGCGGGCTGGACCGGCGCGCTGCCCGGCACACCCGGCGACCAGGACGCTCTCGTGATGGAGTTCGACGCCGGCGGCGCGTTGCTGCGCACCACCCAGCTCGGCTCGAACCACAGCGACCAGGCGAAAGGGATCGCGGTCGACGACGCCGACGACGTCTTCATCACCGGGAGCACCGCGGGCACGCTCCCGGGCTCGCTGGAGAGCTCCGCGGGCGACTCGGACGCGTTCGTCGCGCGCCTTGATCCGGGCGCGGGATCGAGGCTGCGTACTGCTTGGGTCCATCAGCTCGGGAGCGCCGCCGACGACTCGGCGTACGCCATCGCGGCGACACCGGAAGGCGTCGCGACGACAGTCGGTATCTCCGAGGGCGCGCTACCGGGATCGCGCCGGGGCTACGCCGGCGGGGACGACCTCTTCGTCGCGCAATACGGTCGCCACGGCTGAACGCGGATCCATCTTCGACGACCGAGGCACGCGATCCCTGTACGAGGGCTCGCGTCTGAAGGCAGTCAGCTTCGCTGATCGGAGTGAGTGGACCTTGTCGGATCCTATTCTAACCCAACCATTTTACTTGAGAAACTCACGGCAGTCCAGGCGTGCACTGGCTCGCGCGATGCGGACCAAGGTCGCGTCCGACAACGCCAAACGCAGATACATCTGACGAGCGATCAAGTTGACGACCTGATCACGTCCCACCTCGACGGCGAGAGCATCGCTGAATTAGCTGCTCGCTTCGGAATCCATCGCACCACCGTCATGAAGCACCTTGACCGGGCTGGCGTCGAGCGTCGCGCTGGCGTCATCGAAAGACATCTCGAACGCGCGCGCACGCTCTATGAGTCGGGCCTGTCGCTTGCGAAGGTCGGCGAACACTTCGGTGTCGACGGCGAGACTGTGCGACAGTCACTGAAGAGGGCGGGAGTCGTGATTCGAAGGCGGAACGGCTGGACGTAGGTTCCAGTTCGCGAGTGTGCGTGCTCGCGTTCAAGAGTGCGCGGCTACGACAAGCCGTGCGTTA
>DATBAK010000050.1 GCA_036271555.1 Acidimicrobiia bacterium | reverse complement strand
CATCTCCCCGTACTTCGTGACGGACCCGGAGCGCATGGAGGCCGTCCTCGACGACGCCTACGTGCTCCTGGTGAGCTCGAAGATCTCGGCGGTCAAGGACCTGCTGCCGGTGCTCGAGAAGGTCATGCAGGGCGGACGCCCGCTCGCGATCATCTCCGAGGACGTCGAGGGCGAGGCCCTCGCCACGCTGGTGGTCAACAAGATCCGCGGCACGTTCAAGTCGGTGGCCATCAAGGCGCCGGGCTTCGGCGACCGCCGCAAGGCGATGCTGCAGGACATGGCGATCCTCACCGGTGGCCAGGTCATCAGCGAAGAGGTCGGCCTCAAGCTCGAGGGCACGACGCTCGACCTGCTGGGCCGCGCCCGCAAGATCGTCGTCACCAAGGACGAGACCACGATCGTCGAGGGTTCGGGCGCCAAGGCCGACGTCACCGGTCGGATCCAGCAGATCCGCAACGAGATCGACAACACCGACTCCGACTACGACCGTGAGAAGCTCCAGGAGCGGCTGGCGAAGCTCGCCGGCGGTGTCGCGATCATCAAGGTCGGCGCCGCGACCGAGGTCGAGCTCAAGGAGAAGAAGCACCGCATCGAGGACGCGGTGCAGACGACCAAGGCCGCGGTCGAGGAGGGCGTCGTGCCCGGCGGTGGCGTGGCGCTGCTCCGTGCGCAGGCCAAGGTGCTCGAGCTCGCCGGCACCCTCGCGGGTGACGAGGCGACGGGTGCGCGCTTGGTGGCCCGGGCGCTCGAGGAGCCGCTGAAGCAGATTGCGCTGAACGCGGGTCTCGAGGGTGGCGTCATCGTGGAGAAGGTCCGCAGCCTCAAGGGTGCGCACGGCCTGAACGCGTCGACCGGTGAGTACGAGGACCTCGTGAAGGCGGGCGTCATCGACGCCGCCAAGGTGACCCGCTCGGCGCTGCAGAACGCGGCGTCGATCGCGGCGCTGTTCCTCACCACCGAGGCCGTCATCGCCGACAAGCCCGAAGAGAAGGGTGCCGGCGCCGGTGCCGGCGGCGGCATGCCCGACATGGGCGGCATGGGCGACTTCTAAGTCGTCACCGTTCCCGCGAGTCTGTTGCGGGCCGCCCTTCGGGGCGGCCCGCTTCGCGTTCGCACGTGGTCCCGGAGCGTGATCACGTCGTACGCTCTGCGCCGCGGAGGGACGCGAAGCTCGGGGGAGTCAGGGATGGGACCTCGTCGTGTGCGACACATCGCGCTCGTCGGCGCGCTGGTCGTCGGGATCGTTGCGGTGCCCGCGACGACCGGGTCCGCGCGTCCGACTCGTAACACTCCCGCCGCGCCGACCGTCGTGCACCATGCGACGACGAAGGCGCACACGCTCGCGACACCGGGATTGAAGACGATCGAATCGATCAGCCTCACGGCGGGCAACTGGTCGATCTTCGCCAAGGCCACCGCGATCGATCCGAGCGGCGGCGACTTCTTCCGCTGCACGCTGGTCGCGACGAGCCCGACGACGCAGCTCGACGGCGCGACGACGTCGTTGAACCCCACGGTGACGCGCGACGTCATCACGAACATCACGGTGTTCAAGACAAAACACGCGGTCACGATCCAGCAGCGGTGCGGTCACGATGTCGACGGCGGCGACGCCGGCTCGATCGACGCGGGCGCAAGCGTCGTCGCGTTCCTCACTCCCGCGACGCGGGTGCGCACGGCCCGCACGACGGCGCAGACGCCGCTGCCGAACCGTGAGTTCTCCGGAGTCGCGAACCTGAGCCTGCCGAAGGGGAACTGGGTCGTCGTCGCGAAGGTCACGCCCGTCGACCTCACGGGCTCGGAGGGCGTAGATCTCTGCCGGCTGGGTTCCGCGCCCGACTTCCAGCGCGTGCTCGGGCCGAGCGCGAGCGGTGACCACGGCGTGTCGACCATGGTGCAGGTCCAGCCGATCTCGGTCTCCACGACGACGACGTTCACGCTCGAGTGCGAAGCCGCGACCGACGGCAACTATCTGGATCCCGGGAGCGTCTTGTGGGCGTGGAAGGCGACGCACCTGGCCTCGGCGACGTCGGCGGCGCCGAACCAGTGCCCGCTCACGCTGTCCGCCGCCGCGACCTCCGACGCGCTGGTCCTGAACCAGCAGGTCTGCGACGTCGGGAACGGCAGCTTCCCGACGGAGATCGCCGGTGCGCATCTCGACGCGGGCACGTGGGTCGCGCTCGGTGCGTTCGACGACCTCTGGCCGAGGGACCCGAACGTTGTGCGCTGTCAGCTGCTCAACGCATCGAAGGGCAAGCAGTTCGACGTGTCGAGCGCGGCATTGCAGTACCCGGGGTTCTCCACGACCGGCATCACCAATCTCGGCGTGGTGGTCGTCCCGAAGCACGTCGACATCGAAGCGCGCTGCGGTCAGGACGGTGCTGGTGATCCGGCCGTCAGTGCGGAGAGCGGCTGGGGGTTCATCAAGCCATGAGACGCGCAACGTTCCTCGCATTCGTCGTGCTCCTCGGCGCGATCGCGGCGACGGTTCCTTCGTCGTCGACCCCTGCGACCGCCGCGCCGCCGACCGTCGTGAGCGCGACGAATCCGAACTCCGTCTCGCTCACGAGTCCCGGCCTGTTCGTCGTGCAGTCGATCACGATCCCGAAGGGCACCTGGACGCTTGTCGGCAAGGCGTCGGTCATCAACGCGGGTACGTCGGGCGATTTCTTCCGGTGCCAGCTCGTCGACACGACGCATGCGACCGCGCTCGATGGCGCGACCACGTTCCTGAATCCCTCGATCCCGTACGACGTCGTCACGAACCTCGCCGTCTTCACCGCGACCGGTCGCGTCACGATCACGCAGGAGTGCGGGCACGACGGCACCGCGGGCAACGCGGGGGGCTTCGTCGACGGCGAGTCGAACCTCGTCGCGTTCGCGGCCACGCCGCAACGCGTGCGCGTCGCGACCGCGGGTGCGCAGACGGATCTGCCCTCCGGTGTCAACAAGGGCGTGCTGACCCTCACGCTGCCGCCGGGCGCGTGGGTCGTTCTCGCGAAGGTCACGCCGGTCGTGTTGTCGGCGGCGTCGGTCCAGGTCGTTTGCAGCGACGAGGCGGTGAACGGTGGCGCGCAGCGTGAGCTCGGCACCTCGAGCGGGCTGCACGCGGCGAGCACGATTTTCGACGCGGGCGAGTTGAAGGCGGCGAAGCGCAAGACGGTGCATCTGAATTGCACGGCGGCGGGCAGCGGCGCGTACATCGATCCCGGTGCCGTGCTCTTCGCGTGGAAGGCGACGACGGTGAAGCGCGCGTCGTCATCGACGTGCCCGGTGGACGGGACGACGGCGGCCGCCACCGATGCGCTCGTGCTCACGCAGACGGGGCAGTGCTTGCTCGCGCCGGGAACCCGCTCGAGCCCGCTCGCGCATGCGCAGCTCCAGCCCGGCACTTGGGTCGCGCTCGGCGGCGCGTTCGACATCGCGTCGCAGGGTCTGAACATCGGCCGCTGCGAGCTCTACGAGCCGAAGCAGATGCTCCTGCTCGACAGCAGCGGCGCATCGATGTCGGCGGTCGCCGGCTACCCGATCACCGGGCTCGCGAACCTCGCGGTCGTGAAGACGACGCGCGCGCGTGCGGTCGACGCTGATTGTGGCGAGGACCGCGAAGGTGCGACCGGGTTCAGCACGGGCGCGAGCTGGGTCTTCGTCAAGCCGTGAACGATCCGTCGCTCGCGCGCGACGATCCGGTGGCGTGAACGGAACATCGCGCGACGCGCGGTAGCGTTGATGCATGCAAGAGGTGCGTCCGTCGATCGGGTGGGGTGTGCTGCACCTCTTCTACCGGGTCGACCACGAGCGAGCGACGCGTGAGCCCGGCGCGGCGAAGCGCGTGCTCGACGCGATCGCCGCGCTCGAGGAGTCGGGCCACCAGGCGATCGTGTTCACCGTGCTCGGGCACAAGGCCGATCTCGGCTTCATGGTGCTCGGTCCCGACCTCGCCCGGCTGCAGGAGTTCCAGCACGAGTTGAGCGCCACACCGCTCGACGGGGTGTGGTCGTACGTGTCGCTCACCGAGAAGTCGGAGTACACGTCGACGGCCGACGACGAGCGCGCACGCCTCGTCGCCGAGGGTTTGAAGGGCGCGGAGCTCGAGGAGAAGGTCGCGGCGTTCGGCGAGCGCATGGAGCACTACGTCGACGCGCGGTTGCATCCGCAACTCCCGCAGCGCGCGGTGCTGGGCTTCTATCCGATGTCGAAGCGACGCGATGCCGGCGCCAACTGGTACGAGCTGCCGTTCGCGGAGCGGAAGCGTCTGATGGGCGGCCACGCGCGCGTCGGTCGCACCTACGCGGGGCGCGTGCTCCAGCTCATCACCGGCTCGACCGGTCTCGACGACTGGGAGTGGGGCGTCACGCTCCTCGCCGACGACCCGGTCGTGCTGAAAGAGATCGTGAACGAGATGCGCTTCGACGAGGCGTCGGCGAAGTACGCGGAGTTCGGTCCCTTCTACACCGGTCTCGTCCTCGACCCCGCCGATGCGCTCGCGCGTGTCGGCATCGCGGGGGAGCAACCGTGACGCAACCGGCGCGGCTGTTCGTGAACTTTCCCGAGGACCTCGTCGCGAAGCCGATGATCTACGAGATCATCCGCCGCTTCGACGTGGTGCCGAACATCCGGCGCGCCAACGTCGAGGCGCACACCGGTTGGATGATCCTCGAGCTCGACGGTCCGACCGGTGCGCGTGACTCCGCGATCGACTGGCTCATCGGCCAGGGCTGCACCGTGAATCCCATGGAAGGTGACGTCGTCGCCGGCTGACGACCTCGCGCACGCGAGCGCAGAGATCGTTGCCGGCGTCGAACGGTGTGCACCGGAATGGGTCGTCGCTTCGGTGACGCGCATCGTCGACTTGTGGGGACGCCTCGACGACGCCGCGCGCGCGGCCGCGATCGCCGCAGCCCAGGCGGCCGCGGGTCCGGCCGCGGCGCGCGTCGTCGCCGACCTGCGCGCATTGTTCGCGCTCGACGCCGCCGCGCAGCGGACGACACCGTTGCAGCTCGTGCGCGGTCTCGTGCCCGTGCCGACTGCGGTGCTGCGCGCGGCCGGCGTGCCCGAGGTCGAACGCGACGAGTTCGACGCGCGCGCGTTTCCCGACGACGACTACGACCTCGCGCCGCGCACGCTCGGCGATCTCGGTGATCCCGATCTCGGACCGCTCCTGCTCGCGTGGGGACTCGCGAAGGCCGCGGTGCTGCGCGAGCGCCGTGCGGCGGAGACAGATTCGGAATCGCCGTAGTCTCCTGCGCATGGCTGACGACGTTGCGTACTCCGCTTCGGCATCGGATCTCTTGCGCTGGTCCGAGGCGCTCTCGGGCATCGCGCGCACGGGACTCGGCTTCACGCAGAGCCTGTACGAGCGCGAGCGCTTCGACGAGGTGTTGCACATCGCGGCCGACATTCGTCACGCGGCGATCGAAGAAGCCGAAGGCGACGTGCTCTACGACGAGTGGCTCACGACGGTCGGCAACGGCGTGCCCGGCTACGTCACTCCGAAGACCGCGGTCGCGGCGATCGTCGGCAACGAGAACGGTGAGCTGTTGCTGACACAGCGCGCCGACTCCGGCATCTGGCTGTATCCCGTCGGGTGGGCCGACGTCGGCTATTCACCGTCGGAGATCGCGGTGAAAGAGGTGTACGAGGAGACCGGTATCGAGGTCGAGCCGGTCTCGCTGATCGCGGTGCTCGACGGGTTGCGCCTCGGCTTCGCGCGCGTGCCGATGTACTCGATGGTCTTCCACTGCCGGATGATCGGTGGCGAGCTCAACGGTCACCCGCTCGAGACGCGCCAGGTCGGCTTCTACGCGCGCGACCGCCTGCCGCAGCCGCTCGCGGGCGCGCACCGCTGGGCCGAGCTCGCGTTCGCCGCGATCGACGGCGAGACGCGTCCGTGCAGCTTCGACGCGCCGCGCACGCCGCCGTGGAGGGCGTGACGCGCGCCTACTGCGACGCGGTCGGTTTCAGCTGCGCGAGCAGTAACTCGACGATCGAGACCTGGCCCATGGTCTTCTCCCACGCGTCGCCGATCGCCTCGTGGTCGACGAGCCCGGCCGCGTCCGGCGCGCGTCCGAGCACTTCGGCGGCCGCGGCCGCGAGCGTCGCGGGTTCCATCTCGTCGCCGTACGCGGCGTAGCACTCGAGCCCGTCCCACAATGTGGTGAGCGCGCGCGTCTCGCTCCCGAGCGGCAGCGCGC
The DNA here is from genome assembly GCA_036271555.1 of Acidimicrobiia bacterium. NCBI lineage: Bacteria > Bacillati > Actinomycetota > Acidimicrobiia > Acidimicrobiia bacterium. The sequence goes on along the minus strand of DATBAK010000050.1, from coordinate 2,250 downwards.
CGGCATCGGCACCGGCCGCGACCGCGTCGACGACCGCGTCCCACACGTCGTAGTGCGTCAGGCCGTCGGGCACGCGGTACGCCGACACCGGGTGCAGCCGCCACTCGAGCTCGACCCCGTTCGGGCCGTCGGCGCTGAGCCAGGTCTGCGATCCGTTCACGTACGAGTCGACCGGGATGCCGAGGCCCCCGTCGAGCGCGGCCACGAGTCCCACGTCGATCAGCCACAGCGCGGTCGGCGTGCGCGTCCCCATCGGCGCGGAGGCTAGATGGGTGCGGGTGATCCGTCGGCATCGATGTTCGCCACTCGATCGCGGACACGCTCGCCCGCGTGACCTGCAGAAAGGCGCCGCGCGAAGCGCCGGCCGTAACATCGACGGCGTGACCGACGTCGCGCCGAAGCAGGCATTGGAGGGGGCTCGACCCCACAAGTCCGAGCAGGACGCGGCGTCGGACGAGATCGTCGAGGTCGCGCCGGGCGTGCTGCGCATGCAGCTGCCGATCTGGATGCCGGGCCTCGGCCACGTGAACATGTACGGCCTCGTCGACGACAAGGGCCTCGCGGTCGTCGACCCGGGCCTTCCCGGTCCGCAGTCGTGGAAGGCGCTCAAGCAACGCCTGTCGGCCGCGGGCTTTCGCATGCGCGACGTGCACACCGTGATCGTCACGCACTCGCACCCCGATCACTTCGGCGGCGCGGGCCGGCTCGCGAAGCAGGCCGGCGCACCGATCGTCACGCACCACGCGTTCTCGACGTGGACGGTGAAGGGCCCGACCGCGCAGCGGGCCCTGAGCGAGGGCGAAGCCCGCCGGCTCGAGCACGAAGCCGCAATGGTCGCGCAGTCGGTCGACGTGAATCCCGACGAGATCCCGACCGTCGCCGACGAGGCCGCAGCCGGCGTCATCCCCGACGACACGTCGGAGACCGAGACCACGTCGAAGCCGTGGGGCACGCCGACGCCGTGGGGAACCACCAACCCGGGGCCGCCGTTCAAACGCCGGGTGATGATCCGCGCCCTGCGCATGCTGTTCACGCCGCCGGAGCCGACCCAGCGCGTGCACCACGGTGAGCACCTGCGGCTCGCCGACCGCGAGTGGCAGGTGCTGCACACGCCCGGCCACACCGTCGACCACCTCTGCCTGTTCGACCCCGAGACCGGCACGCTGCTCGCAGGCGACCACGTGTTGCCGACGATCACGCCGCACGTGTCGGGTGTAAGCCGCGGCGATTCGCTGCGCTCGTACCTCGCCACGCTCGACCTCGTCGGTCAGCTCGACGGGGTGAAGCTCGGGCTCCCCGCGCACGGCGTGCCCTTCGACGACGTCCCCGGACGCGTCGACGCGATCAAGCGCCATCACGAAGAGCGGATGGAGATGCTGCGCGAGGCGTCACTCGCGATCGGCGCCGCGACCGTCGTCGATCTCTCGCACGAGGTCTTCCCCAAGAAGCACTGGGGCACGATGGCCGAGAGCGAGACCTTCGCCCACCTCGAGCACCTCGCGCACGCGGGCCAGGCCGAAGCGTGGAGCGAAGACGGCCGGCTCTACTACCGCGTCGCGCCCCGCAGTTAGCGAGCGCGCGCCGTTGCCTACGGCTTGACGGTCGTGGGCGTCGGCTTGGTGGCCGGCGGCTTCGTCGTCGTGGTGACCGCGGGTGCGGTGGTGGTGGTCGTGGCCGGCGTCGGCGGGCGTACGCCGAGCGCGTGCGACGGTGTTCCGACGACGTAGACCGCCATGCCCGTGTGCAGGTAGTTGTGGAAGTAGTCGGCGACCTTCATCGGGATGCGCACGCACCCGTGCGACGCCGCGTGGTTCGGCACCTCGGGGTAACCGTGGATCGCGATTCCACCGTTGAAATAGAAGGGTTTGTAGAGGTGACCAAGCTTGCTGGTGCGCCAACCGTTGATGTAGTGCGTGAACGCGAACTTGCCCGGCGGCGTCACCGCGTACTGGCAACCCGAGTCGCCACCGCAGAACGCGTAGCCCCCGCCGGTCGAGACGGTGACGATCTGCTTGATCCAGTTGTTCTGGTAGAGCACGAGGTACTGGTTGTCGAGCGACACCTCGACGCGGTTCGGATCCGCGTTCGTGGTGAGCGGCTTCGGCCACTTGAACCACGTGAGGTCGTACTGCACCGCGTTGCCGATGTCGCCGTCGCGCGGGAGGCCGTAGATCTTCTCCACCGCATCGACCGCGTACGCGGTCGACTGGTCGTACACGCCGTCGACCGGACCCGGGTCGATGTGCAACT
>DATBAK010000049.1 GCA_036271555.1 Acidimicrobiia bacterium | reverse complement strand
TCGCTCCGCGATCGCGCGGTTCGTGAGCCCGTCCGCGACCAGCGCCGCGACCTCGAGCTGGCGGCGCGTCAGGGTCGGTCCAGCCGATCGCCGCAGGGCGCGCAACCCGAGGAACCGGCGGACCGGCCGCACGACCGCGTCGGTGTCGCCGAAGTACGGCAGGTGCGTGCGCCCGTCCAGCATTTCGAGGCGCGCGCCCGGGATGCTGCTCGCGACGAGCTCCGCCTGCGCGACGGGAGCCGCGCGATCACCTTGCCGGTGCAGCACGAGCGTCGGCGCGCGCACGGCGCCGAGGAACGCCGAGACGTCGGTTGCGTAGCTGAGCGCGAGCATCTGCCGCGCGGTCTCCGCCGACGACGCCGCGCGCTGATACCGCGCGAACGCGATCCGATCGGTTGCGCTCGCGTCGGGGACGAAGATGTCGGCGAGCACGTCGAACGTCTCGCCCCCGACCGCGCGCACGACTACTTCCATCGTCTCGAGCTCGAGCTCGAACGACGGCGCGCGCGCCGCCGACGCCGACGAGAGACCGCAGCCGAGCCGGTCGTACCGCACCAGGGTCCGCCCGCGCGCGAGCGCTTCATAGAAGGCGCGCTCGCGTGGAAAGGCCCAACTCAGCTCGAGGTGCGTGAGCCAGCCCGGCACCTAGAACAGCAACGGGCCGGTGCCCGCCGTGGCGTAGGCCACCTCTCCCCCAACCGGCAGCGTCGTCGTCGCGAGGTGCTGCTCCAACGCGCCCATTCTGCCGGGGCTGACAGAATCCCGCGCATGCTGACGATCGGTGTGGTGGCACTCGGCGTGACCGACGTGGCGCGTGCACGGGAGTTCTGGCGCTCGGCGCTGGGCTACGAGGTGCGGACCGACGGGTTCGGCGGATGGTCGACGGTGCTCGTGCCGCCCGCCGGTGCCGCGGGCACGATGCTGGCGTTGCAAGGCAGCGAGACGCCGCCGCCCGATCACCCGCGCATCCACCTCGATCTGCACGTCGCGAGCGCTGCGGAGCAGGAGTTCGAAGCCGAGCGGCTCGTCGCGCTCGGCGCGGAACGCGTCGACTGGGACGCGTATCCCGACGACCCCGACTTCGTCGTCCTCGCGGATCCCGACGGCAACCGCTTCTGCATCGTCGACCTCGGACACGAAGCCGGCTGAATCACGTCAGTCGACGACGATGCGGAAGAAGCGGGCGCCGTCGTCGCCGGCGCGCAGTGCGTAGTCGAGGTCGCGAGGGATGTAGACGATGCTCCCCGCACCGTTCGCGCAGCCTTCGAGCCAGAGCTCCCCTTCGATGATCACCATCACCTCGCCGGTGTCGTGATGGTGGACGGGATCTTCGTGGCGCGCCGCGTACTCGACGAACTGTACGGAGGGCGCGTCCGCGGTTCCGTGCGTCAGCGCCTTCACGCGCACCGGGGACGGCCCGTCGCCGTGGGCCGCGTCCCGGTACTCGAACCACGGAAGATCGTGCTCGTCGACCCGAACGATCGCCGCCATGCGACCTCCTCTCCTCGGGCCTCAGCCTCGCACGCTCAGGCCCGCCGGATCTTCGCGAGCCACGCCGGCGCGCCCTCAGGACCGTGGAAGTTCGTGTGGATCCGCTGGGGTTCGATCGACACGACCCGCCAACCCGAGTCGTCGCGGAACGCGGCGTGGACCTGCGAGCGACTCACCGGATGCGGACCGACGTCGTCGCCCTCGTCGCCGAAGCACAGTACGAAGACCGTCCCGCCCGGCTTCGTCACCGCCGCGAGATTCGCCGCGTAGCGAGCGCGCTCCTCGTCGTCGAACGCGTGGAACAGTCCGCTGTCGAGCACGGTGTCGAAGCCGCGTCCCAAGCGCTCGAGCGCGAACGCGTCGGCGACCGCGAATTCGATCGCGACACCCCGAGCCTCCGCCTTCGCGCGCGCGATCGCCAGTGCGGTCTCGGCGACGTCGACGCCCACGACCGCCACGTCGCCGTGCGTCGCGATGAACACCGCGTTGTCACCGACGCCACAGCCGGCATCGAGCACCGAACCCACGAACGCTCCCGATTCCACGAGCCGCACGACGGCAGGCTGCGGTTCGCCCAGGTCCCACGGCGCGGGCTCGTCGGCGCGATACGACGCGTCCCACGGCCGTCCGCTCATCCGCTCGTGACTCGTCGGCGCGCGCGCCGCGAGCGGATCCACGGGCAGCGGCTCCGTGAAATGCCACCGATGACCCTCGAGATCGAGTGCCTCGTAGCGGCGGTCACCCCAGAACATGTCCGCGAGCTCGGAGACGATGCGCGCGCCCTCGGATCGCGCGCGCTCGTAGTGCGCGTCGATCGCGCTCACCGACACGTTCACCATCGCCGTCGCGCTGCCCGCTTCGACGGGACTCTGCAGGCCGTGCCGTTCCTCACCGGAGCGACCGATCATCACCACGCCGTCACCGAGCTCGAGCCACGCGAGCGTGCCGCCGGGAAACTCCATGCGCGCCTCGCGCCGTTCGACCAGGCCGAACGCGCGCACGAGGAACTCGCGTGCAGCGACCTCGTCGCGGTACGCGAGCCGCGGATAGATCGACGGGAAACGACGCGCCTCGGCGACCTCGGCGGCCTCGCCTCCACCGATCGCCGACATGAGGCGCGCCTTCTCGCGCGCGAGCACCTCGGGGTCGGGCGGGTCGTCCGGGAGCACGCGATCCGGGCGGATGCTTCGGAGTGGATCGAGATCGTCGGTCATGGCTCGGCTTTCTCGTTGCAGGAATCGTCGGCCGCCGCGCGCACGCGCGCACGGGCGCGGTTGAGTCGCGAACGCACGGTGCCGACCGGCACCCCCAGCGCGTCGGCGATCTCGTCGTACGTCAGCTCCTCCCACGCGAAGAGCAGCAGTGCCTGACGCTCGCCCTCGGGCAGCTCCGCGACCGCGTCGGCAACGCGTGCCCAGCGCGCCTGCGCGTCAACCGCCGGTATCGCGCGCTCGGCCGGGTCCTCGGATGGATACCGGCGCGCTGCGAGACGCATGGTGGCGCGCAGCCGCCGACCTTCACTGCGGTGATGCTTCGCCACGACGTTCGCCGCGATCCCGTACAGCCACGGACGCGCAGATTCGCGCTCGAGGTCGAAGGTCGATCGACGTTCGAACGCGATGCGAAACACCTCGCCGAGCAAACCTTCGGCCTCCGCGGGGTCGACGCGCCGCGCGAGGAACCGCAGCAACACCGAGCCATGGCGATCGAAGAGCACGCCGAACGCGCCGGGCGTCTCGATCGACGTGGCGATCACGGCGGCGTCGGACTCGTCCATCTCGTCTCTCTTGCCCGATGACGTCGTTCCGGTTCGCGTGCGATCCTCGCGCCGGCGCGAACCGAACCGTCGCACACGGGGAACAACGATCATGGGAACCAAGCGCGAGATCCCCACGGGCACGCCGTTCGACCTGTCGAGCGTGACCGTCGGACTGGAGCGATCGACGGGTCGGGCGTGGTTCATGGAGTGGGAGGCCGGACCGCCGCCGCGCATCGACGGCTACACGGTCGGCGCGCCGATGATCGTCACCGAGCCGCCGCACGCCGGTGAGATGCACCCCGACGCCGACGAGCTCCTCTACCTCGTCTCCGGACGCGTGCGCGTGCGGCTCGAGCTCGACGACGGCACCCGCGAGGTCGCGCTGAACGCCGAGCAGGCGATCGTGGTGCCGCGCGGCGTGTGGCACCGGATCTTCATCGAGGAGCCGGGGCGGCTCGTGCACATCACGCCCGGCCCCGGCGGCGACCACCGCCCGCTGCCGCAGGGCTGACGCGCGCACTGCGAAGCGAGCACAATCGCGCCCATGGCGAAACGGACGATCGAGCTGCGGACGTGCCCGTTGTGCGAGGCGATGTGCGGCCTCGAGCTCCACGTCGAGGACGAGCGGGTCGCGCTGATCCGTCCCGACCGCGACGACGTGTGGAGCAGGGGTCACATCTGTCCGAAGGGCACGACCCTCGGCCACCTGCACGAGGATCCCGACCGGCTGCGCGAGCCCATGATCCGCGAGGGCGACATGTGGCGCGCGGCGACGTGGGACGAAGCGTTCGCGCGCGCCGAGGAGCTCGTCGCGGGCGTGCTCGAACGGCACGGTCGCGACGCGATGACGATGTACATCGGCAACCCGACCGCGCACGCGTTCTCGTTGTCGCGCTACGTCGGCCTGCTGATCGCGCTCGCGAACCTGCCGGTCATCTACTCCGCGGGCACGGTCGACCAGTGGCCGAAGAACGTGTCGAGCATGCTGATGTACGGCTCGATGTGGTGGATCCCCGCGCCCGACATCGCGCGCACGCAGTACTGGCTCGTGCTCGGCGGGAACCCGCAGGCGTCGCAAGGCAGCCTGCTCGCGTTCGCCGACGTCATGGGCGAGATCGACAACATCCGCGAGCGCGGCGGCAAGGTCGTCGTCGTCGATCCGCGCCGCACGGGTACCGCCGACGCGGCCGACGAGTGGGTGCCGATCGTCCCCGGCACCGACGCTGCGTTCCTGCTCGCGATCTGCCACGTGCTCTTCGACGAAGGACTGACGACGCTCGGCGATCTCGACGACTTCGTCAATGGATTCGATGGCGTGCGCGAGGTCGCGCGCGAGTTCACGCCGGAACTCGTCGAGGCGACGACGCGCATCCCCGCGGAGACGACGCGCCGTATCGCGCGCGAGCTCGCGGCCGCGCCCCGCGCCGCGATCTACGGACGCATCGGCACCTGCAACCAGGAGTTCGGGACGCTCGCGAGCTGGCTGGTCGACGTCGTCAACATCATCACGGGCAACTTCGACACGCCCGGCGGCTCGATGTTCGGCAAGCCGATCGCGTGGGGCGCGAACTCGCTCCCCGATCCGCAGTGGGCCGACGGTGTTGAATTCGGTCGCTGGAAGTCGAGGGTGCGGGGCACGCCGGAAGTGCTCGGCCAGGTGCCGGTGTCGTGTCTCGGCGAGGAGATCGCGACGCCCGGGCCCGGTCAGGTGAAGGGCCTCGTCACGATCGCGGGCAACCCGGTCATCTCGTCGCCCGGCGCGGGCGTGCTCGACGACGCGCTGCCGATGCTCGAGTGCATGATCAGCGTCGACAACTACCTCAACGAGACCACGCGCCACGCGCACGTGATCTTCCCCGGCCATTCCGCGCTCGAGCAGCCGCACTTCGACGACCTCATCCCGATGTGGGCGGCGCGCAGCGCGGGCAACTTCTCCCCTGCGGTCTTCCCGAGCGCCGACCGCCCCGGCGAGTGGGAGGTGCTCGTGCGGATCGCGGGGCTGCTCGCGGGCATGACGAACGCCGACATCGACGTGTCCGGTATCGACGACGGCTACTTCACGGCGCTGTGCGAGATGCAAGGCATCGACGCGACCCACGCGCTCGCGCACTACGACGGCGAATCACCGGACGCGCACGGGCCGATGCGCATGCTGGACCTCCAGATCCGCACCGGGCCGTTCGGCGATCGTTTTGGCGAGGTGCACGACGGTCTCACCTTGCAGCACTTCCGCGACCGGCCCCACGGCATCGACATGGGCCCGATGGTGCCGCGCGTGCGCGAGATCATCGCGACCAAGTCCGGGAAGATCGAGCTCGCGCCGGACTACATCGCCGCCGACGTCCCCCGTCTGCGGCAGCGGCTCGACCGCGCCGCCGACAGCCTCGTGCTCGTCTCGCGCCGCCATCTGCGGTCGAACAACTCGTGGATGCACAACGTCAAGGTGCTGATGAAGGGCAAGGATCGCTGCACGCTGCTGGTACACCCCGATGACGCGCGGGCGGCCCGACTCGAGGACGGCGCGCTCGCGCGCGTCACGTCGGAGGCCGGCTCGGTCGACGTCGCGGTCGAGGTGAGCGACGAGATGATGCCCGGTGTCGTGTCGCTGCCCCACGGTTGGGGTCACAACAAGGCCGGCACACGGCTCTCGGTGGCGCGCGAGCACGCCGGCGTGAACAACAACCTGCTCGCACCCGGTCGCTTGATCGACCCACTCTCGAACAACGCGATCGTCAACGGCATCCCCGTCGAGATCGCGCCGGCCTAACCCGTTCGGGGGTTTGAGCACCGCGACGGCGGGCAAACCTCACCCCTGGCCGAGCGACTCCTCGCGCTCGATGGATCGCGCCGGCACGAGGTGATCGGTGGAAGTGCAGGAACGAGAGCACACGAGCCGTCGACCCGCGACCGCACGCGGCGAGAAGACACGCGAGCACCTCCTCGACGTGGCCGAGGAGCTCTTCGGGGCGCGGGGCGTCGAGTCGGTCTCGCTCAGCGAGATCCGCGTGGCCTCCGGCGCGCGCAACACGGCCGCGATCCAGTTCCACTTCGGCAACCGCGAGGGACTGCTCGAGGCGCTGAAGGAACGTCACATGGCGGTCATCGCCGCGCTACAGCACGCGCTCTATGCGGAGACCGTCGCGACCGGACGCGCCGACGACGTGCGCAGCCTCGTCGAGGTGCTGGTCCGGCCGGTCGCCGACTACCTCACGCGCGGCCCGAGCGAGCGCTCGTGGGTGAAGATCATGGCCGAGCTCGGTCAGCTGCCCGAGCTGCGACTCGGCGAGATGACGCTGGCCGCGCCCGCCGCGGCGCAGGAGGCCGGCGGGCTGCTGTACCAGCTCTTGACGCGCGAGATGTCTTCGGAGCTCGCGACCGAACGGCTCGTCGCGCTGGCGCTGATCGCGGTGCACCTCTGCGCGAACCGGGCGCGGATCGCCGACGATCCCGAACGCAGCCGCGCGCACGTCCCCGACGACGTCTTCATCGACAACCTCGTCGACATGACGACCGCCGCGCTCTTCGCCCCGATTCAACACTGAGGCTTCGGGGCGCGAGCAGGAGCGCGACCGCGCTGCTGCTCAACGCCGAAGAGGAACGACCTCAGCTCCCCTGTTGCTGCTCGGCGTACTCCTCCCAGCCTTCGGGCGGCCCGATCGTGGAGGCTTCGGGCCCGAGGTGGGCCTGGTAGCGGACGAGCAGCGCCTGCCACTCGGCGCCCCAGGGGCCGGGCGTCTCCCCGTCGAGATCGGTGATCAGTCGGGCCAGGCACTCGTGCCAACCCGACCCGTCGCGCGCGGCCTTGCCCTGCTCGTCGAACGTGTCGATGAGCCGCAACACCGTGCCCGCGCCGTCGGGCTCGAGCTCGATGCGGATCGAGTCGGGGCCCCACGTGATCTCCATCACCGACGGCGGGTCGAACGCGACCATCTCGCCTTCGAAGTCCTCGTGCATGTCGGCGACGAAGCGCAACCGCGCGCCGGTACGCATCTCGCCCTCGATGCGATCGGGGAACCACACCGCCAGGTGCTCTGGCTCCGTGATCGCGCGCCACACCTTCGCTTGCGGGTGCGCGAGCGTGCGCGTGAACGTCAAGCGCCAGCGGTCGCCGACGCGGGTGAGATCTCCGAGTGGCTGATCCATCGTCGTCCTCCTCAGTCAGTCCTTCATCTCGTCGAGGTGCTGCTCGAGCGCGTCCAGTCGATCGCGCCACTGCGAGCGATACGGCGCGAGCCACTCGTCGATCTCCCGCAACGGCTCCGACCGCAAGCGGTACACGCGGCGCTGCGCGTCGACGCGCACGTCGACGAGCCCCGCGTCGCGTAGCACTCGCAGGTGCTTCGACACGCCGGGCTGACTCATGTGCAACGCGCTCACCAGGTCGCCCACGCTGCGCTCGTCGTCGCGCAGGAGGTCGAGGATGCGGCGCCGGTTGGGCTCGGCCAGCACTTCGAACACCACTCGAATATACTCAGATGGTTATATGTCTGTCAAGCGATGGATACGCTCGACGCCGCGGCGTCGTAGCGTCCCGGCCCGATGGCCGACCGCATCGAGACCGATGTCTGCGTCGTGGGAGCCGGCTTCGCGGGCCTGACCGCGGCCCGCCGGTTGCGGGCGGGCGGCAAGGACGTCGTGGTCCTCGAGGCCCGCGACCGGATCGGCGGTCGGATCTGGACGCAGACGCTCCCCGACGGCACGCCCGTCGACCGCGGCGGCGCGTGGCTCGGACCCGCGCACGACCGCGCGTTCGCGCTCGCGCGCGAGGTCGGCGCGACCACGTACAAGACCTACGTCAAGGGCAAGCATCTGCTCGTCGACGGCGACCGCATGCGCCGCTATACCGGGCTCATCCCGAAGATCAGCCCGCTCGCGGTGCTGACGATCGCGTGGAACCAGTACCGCGTCGACCGCATGTCGAAGTCGCTGCCGATCGACGCGCCGTGGGACGCGCCGCGCGCGGCCGAGTGGGACCGGCAGACGGTCGGCGACTGGATCGAGCACACCGGCATCAGGTCGCAGATCGGTCGTGACCTCTTCGAGATGGCGGTGCGCGGACTCTTCACCGGCGATCTGCACGAAGTGTCGCTACTGCACCTCTACCTCTTGGTGCGCGGGCACGGCAGCCTCAACACGCTGTTCTCGATCGACAAGGGCGCGCAGGAGAACATGGTCGACGGCGGCCTCGGGTCGATCGCGGCGCGCGTCGCATCCGAGCTCGGTGACGCGGTGCGACTGCGTGCACCCGTTCGCGCGATCGCGTACGACGACGACCGCGTCATCGTGACGAGCGACGACCTCGTCGTGCACGCGCGCCGCGCCGTTGTCACCATGCCACCCGAGCTCCTGTTGAACGTCGTCTTCGAGCCGGCGCTGCCCGACGAGCGGCTCGTGCTCTACCGCAACGCGCAAGCCGGTCCCGAGTCGAAGACGCTCGTCGTCTACGACGAGCCGTTCTGGCGCGCCGACGGCTTCAGTGGCCAGACCGCGCACCCCCACTCGCCCTGCGAGGTGACGATCGACGCGTCACCGTCGATCGGCACACCCGGCGTGATCGCGTCGTTCACGTTCGGGCCGGTCGCCGAGCAGTACGACGCGCTCGACGCCACCGAGCGCCGGCGGCTCGTGCTCGAGGCGCTGACCGCGCGGCTCGGTCCGCGCGCGGCGAAGCCCGTCGAGATCGTCGAGACGCCGTGGTGGCACGAGGAGTGGACGCGCGGCTGCTCGTTCGCCCACCTGCGCCCGGGCACGCTCACTCGCTCCGGCCACCTGCTGCGCGAGCCGATGGGCCGCGTGCACTGGGCCGGCACCGAGACGTCGATCGTCTCGCACGGCGCCGTCGACGGCGCCATCCGCTCCGGCGAGCGCGCCGCCGCCGAGGTCTTGGACGCTTGATCGTCGCACCCGCTTCGCTCGCCGCGGCCGACGCCTCAGCCGCGGCCTCGGTCGGGCCGCCCGGCGACCCGACCGTCCCGGCGGTTCAGCTTTCGCTGCCGCCGGCGACCTCGTAGGACCACAGCTCCGACGCGGTCGACACGTGACCACCGTGCGGCGCCGGTCGGTCGGCGCCCGCGTGGCCGTGCGCGAACGCGGGCGACGACACCCACGCGTCGAACGCGTCCTCGTCGCGCCAGCGCGTGACGACGAGCCACTGGAGACGATCGTCGGTCGGCCGCAGCAGCTCGAAGCCCTCGAAGCCCTCTTGACCGTCGACCGCGCCCGCACGCGCCGCGAAGCGGCGCGCGAGCTCGTCACCCGAGTCCTCGGGAACCGTGATGGCGTTGATCTTGATGATCGTCATGGCCTCGATCTGATCAGATCCGGCCACGCGCGTCCCCATCGCGACCTCGCAGGTCATGATGACGGCTGGTGTGGCATTTCTTCAGCAGCCACCCGAGGCCGGCTGCGGCCGCCGGAATCGTCCGCGCAGGCCACCGACGACCCGTAGCGCGAACTGCGGATCCTCGAGCGTCTCGCCGTCGATCTCGACGTCGCCGTGATGCGCGAGCGCAGGCAGCGCGGCGTGCAGCTCCGCGAGCGCGAGGTGTTGCCCGATGCAACCGCGCGGTCCGAGCCCGAACGGGATGAGTGCGCGGGCCGACGCGTCGCGCGTCTCGTGGCGCGCGGGATCGAACTGCAACGGATCCGGCCAGTGCTTCGCATCACGACCGATCCCGCGGACATTCACGGTCGCCGTCTGCCCGCGCCGCACCCGCTGGCCGCCGCCGTCGAACGGGATCATGGTGCCGGCGCGCGTCGGCGTGCGCGGGATGCCCCACACCGCCGGCGTCAGTCGCAAGGTCTCGGTGACGAACGGCTCCGCCCAGCGAGCCGGATCGGCGCGCAGCCGTTGCCAGGCACCGGCATTGCGCGCGCCGTGCACGAGCGCCCATTCGAGCGCAGCCGCTGTCGTCTCGTTGCCCGCGAGGAACAGCCCGAGCACGTGACCGCGCAACTCGTCATGTTCGAGTGCGCGGCCACCGGGGCGCGCGCGCAACAGCGTGCCGAGCACGTCGTCGGGATCGTGATCGGCGCGGGCGCGCGCGATGACCTCGTCCCCGTACGCGAGTAGCGGCTCCCGGTTCCGCTTCATCGCGCGGCCGCGCGCGCCGACGGCGACGGGAAGGAACCCGGTGAGCTCACCGAGTCGAGCGCCCACCCACGCGACCACTTCACGCTCGTGGCGCGCGATCTCGTCCGCGCGCTGCCGATCGAGGCGGTCGCCGAGCAGCACCCACGCGGCGACGATCAACGCGATCCGTCCCATCGCGAGTTCGAGGTCGACGGGTTCGTCGTACGGGATCGCGCGCACTTCCTCCGCCACGATCGCGTCCATGTCGGCGAGGCGCGCGGCGAGCGCACGCGTCCGGAAGGCCGGTGCGACGAGCGGCTGGAGCCGCGCCCAATCGGGCTCGGCCTGACTGAAGAGGTTGTCGCCGACGGCGGCGCGCACGGGCGCCAGGACCGTCGGCGGCCGCGTCCACGCCGCGCTGTCGGTCAGCAGCATCGTGCGCGCCGCGTCGGGGTCGGTCACGACGAAGACGCGCAGCGGACCGAGGCGGAGCGCGACCACCGGTCCGACCGCGGCCGCTTCGTCGAGCCAGCGCAGGCGGTCGGCGTCGAAGATCCGCAGCGCCCGCACCGGCGACCAATGGATCGTGATCGAGGGCAGCTTCCCCATCGGCGCCTCCGGAGTCGGCGCATTTTTCCACGTTCGCCCGCGAAAATCCCGGTCGGCGGCGTTCTCACTGTTCGTGGCGCCATCGGCCGCCGCGCTCGACGTGCTGCGACCCGCGGCGTCCGAGCGTGCCGGCACGCCGATCCGCGAGGCGCTCGGTCGGCGGCGCCTCGCCTCGTTCAAGAACGCTCGTGAGCATCGACGCGCGGGCACCGTCGTCTCGTCGACCGCGTGCCCGGGGTGGCCGACGGAAACGTGCTGCTCGTCGGCGATCCTCACCGGCGCGCTTGATCGTGCACGGCGCGCCGCGCGGTCAGATCGAGTGGGTGGTGACACGGCGTCGGTTGCGGTCCCGCTGAGCGGCAACGAAACAGAAGCGCGCCACCCTCACTAGGGTTCGGTGATGCCGCAGCGGCGGGGGACATCGACGTCGAACTTCGGGGTCTCGCGGCGCGAGAACCACGACGCGTCGGCGTTCTACGAGCGTTTCCGCGCGCCCGAGCTCTCCGACGACACCACGGTGCTCGCGCCGCAGCCGGTCGCCGAGCCCTTCGTGTGCGGCGACGCGCGCGCGATGGACACGATCGTCGACGGCTCGGTCGCGCTCGTCGTCACGTCACCGCCGTACTTCGCGGGCAAGCAGTACGAGGAAGAGCTCGAGGGCGAAGGCGTCCCCGCGTCGTACCTCGAATACCTCGAGTTGCTGCGCGCCGTGTTCCGCGAAAGCGTGCGCACGCTCGAGCCCGGCGGCCGCATCGCGGTGAACGTCGCGAACCTCGGCCGCAAGCCGTACCGCAGCCTGTCCGCCGACGTCATCGCCATCCTCCAGGACGACCTCGGGTTGCTCCTGCGCGGCGAGCTCATCTGGCAGAAGGGCGAGGGCGCGACGTCGTCGTGCGCATGGGGTTCGTTCCGCAGCGCCGCGAACCCCGTGCTGCGCGACATCACCGAGCGGGTCGTGGTCGCGAGCAAGGGACGCTTTGATCGCGCGCGCACGACGAAGCGACGCGAGGCCGACGGCCTCCCGTTCAAGAGCACGCTCATGACCGACGACTTCCTCGCGCTCACGCTCGACGTGTGGGACATGCCGACCGAGAGCGCGCGCCGCGTCGGCCACCCCGCGCCGTTCCCGGTCGAGCTGCCGGAGCAGCTCATCCGGCTCTACACGTTCGAGGACGACCTCGTGCTCGACCCGTTCATGGGCAGCGGCTCCGCGCTCGTCGCCGCGGCCCGGCTCGGACGCCGTTACGTCGGTTACGACCTCGACCCGCAGTACGTCGAGATCGCGCGCCGGCGCGTCGCCGAGGCAACGCGCGCGCCGCACGCCGATCTGCCCACGACGGTCACCGACGACGGGCCCGGCGGGCAGAAGCTCGCCGAGGCGGTGCTGACCGAGGCCGGGTTCACGATTGCCGAACGCGGCCGGCGCGTGCGGGGCACGGGCGTGACGGTCGGCGTCGTCGCGACCGACGCCGACGGCCAGACCTGGTTCTTCGACGTCGGCGGCGGGTTCAAGAGCCACCGCGGCGGGCTCTTCCGCACCGACGCGGTGTGGCGCACCCTCGGACGCGCCAACGCGCTCCGACGACCGATCGCCGAAGGCGTGCCCCTCGTGCTGCTCACCACGCAGCTACCGAAGCGTCCGAGCGAAGGCGACAGCGCATTGCGCGCCGCGGGACCGAGCGCCTTCTTCGACGCGATCGACGTGCTCTCCGCAGACGCCCGCGCCCGGCTTGCGCACTACGCCAAAGGCGGCACCCCCGCGGCCGAGACGGGCTTCTGGACCGAAGCCGATCTCGCCCGCCGCCCCTGACCCGCCTGTCGCACGGGCGCGGCGACGATCTCATCGGTGACTTCGCGGGCGTCGGCCCGTCTGCACCGATATGGCCGAACCTCGCGGGGCGATCGTCGTCGTGGTGCCCGACGTCCTCTCGCCCGAGGCGGTCGCCGAGCTCTGCGAGCGCGTGCGTTCCTTCGTCGAGAGCCGGGCGACGATGCCGGTCGTGTGCGACGTGAGCGCCATCACCGCACCCGACGCGACGAGCCTCGACGCGCTCGCCCGCGTGCAGCTCGTCGCGCGCCGGGCCGGCATCCCCGTCGGTCTCCGCAACGCACCCGCCGTGCTCGTCGACCTACTCGAGATCGCGGGACTGGGCTTTCCGGTGCCGGAAAGTCCGACTAGGCGTCGAGCGTGACCGGGAGGTCGAACAGCGCGAACAGGCGCGGATCGACGAAGAAGTCCATCCCGGTGATCTGGCCACCCGACATCCGCACGATCTGGATCGACCACGCGTGATAGCCGCGGCCGTCGGGGTTGCGACGCCATTGCGCGAGCGCGGGCGCGCCGTTCGCCTCGACGCGCGCGACGCGCGAACCCTCGCAACCGGCGCCCGGACCGAGCAGCCAGGTGCGGTACTCCTCCGCGCCGCGCAGCCACATCGCGTAGGGCGGCATCTGCATCGTCGCGTCCTCGTGCAGCAGCGCGACGAGCGCATCGATGTCGAAGCGCTCGAACGCGTCGACGTAGCGCGCGAGCAGCGCCTCCTGCTCGGGATCGATCGGCATCACCGGCGACGACGACGAGACGTCGTGATCGCTGAGTGTCGACCGCGCGCGTTGCAGCGCGCTGTTCACCGAGACGACGGTCGTGTCGAGCAGCTCGGCGACCTCACTCGCCTTCCACTTCAGCACCTCGCGCAGGATGAGCACCGCGCGCTGACGCGCGGGAAGGTGCTGCAGCGCGGCGACGAACGCGAGCCGCACCGACTCGCGCGTCTCCGCGGCTTCCGCGGGGTCTCCGTCGGCCGGGAGCACGCGCCGATCGTTGATCGGACCGATCCACGCGCCCTCGAGGTCGGGCGGGTCGACGTGGCCGAACGCGCTCCCGACTTCCATCATGTCCATCGGGAGCGCGCGCCGCTTACGGCCGCGCAGCATGTCGAAGCACACGTTGCTCGCGATGCGGTAGAGCCACGAGCGGAGCGCGGCGCGGCCCTCGAAGCCGTCGAAGCTCCGCCACGCGCGCACGAGTGTCTCCTGCACCGCGTCCTCGGCCTCGAACGGCGAGCCGAGCATGCGGTAGCAGTACGCGGTCAGCTCCCGCCGGTGCTGCTCGAAACCGAGCTCGACGGCACTGCGGTCGACTTCAACCGTTCCGGTCATGCGCGATCGCTCCTCTCCCGCCTCGACCACCGCCACCGTAGGTCAGCCCGCCGTCGTCAGGAACGCCCGACGAGCTTGAACCCGGCGCCGGTGACGTCGGACGCCACCGCGAGGCGCCCGTAGGGCGTGTCCTCCGCGGGCAGCACGACCTTGCCGCCGAGCTCCACGGTCCGCGCGAGCGCGCTGTCGGCGTTCTCGACGCGGAAATACACCGACCAACCCGGCGTCTCGGCCGGCGGACCGAAGTTCGTCGCGTCCATGATCCCCGCGAGCGCGCCCTCGTTCTCGCCGTACGTCGTGTACCGGAACTCCGGCGTGTCGCTCATCGTGTGCGCGTCCCAGTGGAACACGTCGCGGTAGAACGCGACGGTCGCGTCGTAGGTGCGCGTGTGCAGCTCGAACCATCCCGGCGTGCCCGGCTCGTCGTAGGTACCGAACCCCTTGTGCTCGCCCGGCTGCCAGATGCCGACGCGGCCCTGGCCCGGGTCCAGCACGAACGCCATCACCCCGAGGTCGCCGACCGGCATCGGCGCCAACTCGACGGCACCGCCGCGCTTCGTCGCGGCGTCGAACGTGGCCTGCGCGTCGGCCGACGCGAGGTACACCGACCACAGGTCGTACGGCGCTTCACCGCTGTTCTTCATGCACCCGGCGACCGGCACGTCCTCCTTCGCGAAGTTGACGTAGCCACCGAACTCCTCGGGCGCCGATTCCGACGTCCAGCCGAACAGCTCGCCGTAGAACGCGCGGCTCGCATCCGGATCGCTGGTCATCAGATCGACCCAGACGGGTGCGCCGACGGGGGCGAGATCACGGTGCGGCATCGCAGGCTCCTGGCTCGAATCGCTCGGTCGTGCAGTTCGACCCGCGGGCGGCGCGGAACTCATCGGTCGGGCCTGCGCGCCACCGGTTCGGTGTCACACCCCGGCGATACCGTGGCCGGCATGGCTTCCGACCTCGACTACCTCGGCCCCATTCGCAACGAGTCGACGCGCTTCGCGAGCTGTCTCGCACGAGTCGATCCGAGTGCGCGCGTTGCGTCGTGTCCGGAGTGGGACGCGGCCGACCTGTTGTGGCACCTGACCGAGGTCCAGATGTTCTGGGCGACGATCGTGCGCGACCGGCTCGACAACTACGAGGCCGCCGAGGCGCAGAAGCCCGACCGGCCGACCGCGCCCTCGGCCGCGCTCGCGCTCTTCGACGAGGCCACGAACGCACTGCTCGACGCGCTCGAACAAGCCCCGGACGACGTGGCCGTGTGGATGTGGTCGCCGATCCAGACCGCCGGCTTCGTCGCTCGGTGGCAGGCGACCGAAGCCGCGATCCATCGCGTCGACGCGGAGATCGTGCTCGGCGAGCGAACGCCGATCGACGCCGCGCTCGCAACCGACGGCATCGACGCGCTCGTCCGTTACCAGTTCGGTTGGCTCCCCGACTGGGCGCCGGCCGAGGCGACCGGCCTCTTCGGCGCGATCGAGACCACCGACACCGGCGCGTCGCTCCCGTTCGAGCTCGTCCACTACGAGGCGACGAGCCCGAGCACCGGCAAGCACTACGACGAAGACGTCGTCGTGGTGCGCGACGGTTCGACTCCCGCGAGCGCGTTCACCGTGCGCGGACCCGCACCCGAGCTCGAGACGTGGCTCTTCGGTCGCGATCCACGCAGCGACGCGATCACGAGCACGGGCGACGCGGCCGTGTTCGCGCGCTTCGAGCAGGTGGTGCGACGCGGAGTCGAGTAGCTATCGCGCCGCGTGCGCGAGGTCGAGGTGTTGGTAGAAGAAGGTCGTCGTCTTGTCGACGATCTCGTCGCGGTGCTTCAAGTACGGAACGTGCCCGTCGCCGGTGAAGGTGACGAGCTTCGCGACGAGCCCGGCCTGATGCGCTTCCTTCACCGTCGCCTTCGCCCACGAGTACGGCACGAGCGGGTCCGCGGTGCCGTGGAACAGCACCGCCGGCGCGCCGTCGGCGTCCGGACTCGTGCCGATCGCCGCACCGGACAGTGACTGCACGGCCTCGACCGCGGACGAGAACTTCTGGTTCGGGCCGGGGCCCGGGTGCGCCTCGTTGTAGCCCACGTTCAGCGCGGTGATCGCGCCGGCCGACGAGCCACCGATCGCGATGCGAGTCGGGTCGATGCCGTACTTCGCCGCGTGCGCGCGCAGGAACCGCACCGCGGTCTGCGCGTCCTGCATCGCCTGCACGATGCCCGTGAGGCACGCCGGCCCGACCGTGCCCACGCAACCCTGCGGAGCGAGGCGGTAGTTGATCGAGATGTTGACGTAGCCCTTGTGCGCGAGGTCGGTCGCCTCGTCGACGAGCTCGGGCGACGTCTTGTCGCCACTCGAGAACCCACCGCCGTGCACCCAGACCACGACCGGGCGGCTGTCGACGGTGTCGCCCTTCGGCTCGTAGAGGTCGAAGGTCAACGTGACGCGCGTGTCGTTCTGGTCGACGGCGTGGCCGTAGACGATGTCCGACTTCGTGAGCACCTTCGGGAACACGGCGTCGCGGTAACGGCCACCGCTCGACCACGCCGAGGTGGCGGAGACGGCGGACGCAGCGGCTCCCGCGCTGCCGACCGCAATGGTGAGAACGATGCTGACGAGTGCACGACGCACGGCAGACCCCCGGTTCGCCCACGATTCTGCCCGGCCCGGTGCCTGCTCGCATCCGCGGGCCACGACGGCTCGCCGGAGACCCCCCACCCCGAAACCCGGCGAGCCGCCCCACACCCGCACGATCCCGAACGCGCGGTAGCCGTGGATCTCGCGGCAATCCGGCCGATTGTAGAGTCTATTACCAGCCCCGGCGAGGGCCGGGAAGACGGTGGCCGGGCGGGCGCGGCCGCCGTTTCCCGCCCTTGTCGGGTATTCCCCGCCCGCCGCCGGGTGCGCATCACGGACAGAAAGTGATGCGAAAGAGGCGGCTGTCATCATTCGAGCGTGGGACGGTCTCGGCGGGTGTTGGTCTCGGGCGCTCCTGAACGCCCGGCGATTTCCCGTGGCAGTCACTTCGTCGGTTCTCCTCCGGGCGCGCACCGACCCGCCGCACCCCAGGCCGAGACATCCGCGTCGCAGCCGGGCCGCATTGCGGCCCGGTCGCGGCGTCGTTCTGTGCCCAACGCGCTGATCGCCTGGCCGATCGCGACGGGCCTCTTCTTCGGTGTCGTCACGATGTTGCTCGTGCGCTGGGGCGCCGGGAACGCCGAGGCACTCGTGATCGGCGTGCTCGTCGGTCTCGCGATGTTCACCGTGAACGCGATCGCCCTGAGCCTTCTGCACGGCCCGCCGCGCGGAGAGGTCCGGGTCGAGGACTGAAGCCGCTCGCCC
The DNA here is from genome assembly GCA_036271555.1 of Acidimicrobiia bacterium. Classification (NCBI taxonomy): domain Bacteria; kingdom Bacillati; phylum Actinomycetota; class Acidimicrobiia; species Acidimicrobiia bacterium. Next base: position 66,864 of record DATBAK010000049.1, on the reverse strand, counting down.
CTCGTCCGGCGCGCGGGCTCAGGACGGTATGCGACCGTCGGGTCGTGAGCTGTCGTCGCCCCGCAGATCGATCTCCGTCGTCGCCGCCGAGCTCCGGTGCCACGCGGTCAGCGTCGCCGGAACGTCGCGGCCTTCGAGCGCGCGTGCGATCCGATCGTGCAGGCCGGCGCGCTCGCCGTCGTCGAGCCGGTCCTCCAGCGAGCGCCGGCTCAGCTCGTGTACGAACGTGAACGTTCCCTTGTCGACGGTACGGAGGATGCCTGCGTCGGCCGCCTTGTCGATCAGGGTCTCGCTCGTTCGTTCCGGGACTCCCGAGATCTCGGCGATCAGCGGCGCATCGAACGCGATGCGGAGACCCGACGCGTCGAGCAGCACGCCCTCGACGGCGTTGCCGAGCGCGACCACGCGCCGGCGCACGAACTCGCGCACGCTCGGCGGTGGCTCGACGAGGGCGTGTTGCCAGTCTTCGGACTGCAGGATCTCGCTGAGGAAGAACGGATGGCCGTCGGTCACCTCGTGCAGCGCGCGGGCGGCGCCGGGCTCGTCCATGCCGAGCCGCGCGAGCAGAAGCTCGACCGATTCCAAGTCGAGGCCCGTGAGCTGGAGGCGTTCGAGATCGCCGCGCCGTTCGAGTCGATCCGCGAACTCGGCCAGCGCGGCCGAGCGTTGCGCCGACGGTGAGCGCGAGCTCGCGAGCACCACGATCCGGTCCGTACCGGGGATCGTCAGGAGCCGGCCGAGCAGCAACAAGATCGGCGTCCCCGCGCGGTGGAGGTCGTCGAACAGCAAGAGGATCGGCGCGCGGGCCGAGAGAGCGCGGACGCACGAGATCACCGCGGCCGAGAGCCGTTCGTCATCGATCTCCGGCCACCCGCCGGCGGGCCGGAGGTCGGGCAACCGATCGGCGAGCGCGGGCACCACGGCCGCCATCGCGATCGGGTCCTGGCCGAGGTAGACGGCGAGCTGCTCGGTCGGGAGCGCGGCCATCGCGCCGACGACCGAACGCGCCATCCCGACGATCGGCGGACGGAGCGCGTCGTTACCGGTGACGCAGACGATGATGGCGTCGTCCTGCGCCCGGCGCGCGACCTCGAGGACGAGGCGCGTTTTGCCGATGCCGGCCTCGCCGTCGATCAACACCATCGTCGGCCGACCCGTCGCCGCGGCACGGAGATGGTGGAAGATGCGTTCCTGCTCGGTCTGCCGGTCGACGAAGGGCAGGACGAGCGATGTCCACAGCGGGATGGGCGATCCGAGCGTGACCGTGTCGACCGCGAGCTCGGGCGCGTGGGTCAGCACCGCGTAGTGGCGCTCGGAGAGCTCACGACTCGGCTCGACGCCGAGCTCCTCGACGAGGCGCTTCCGATAGTCCTCGTATGCGCGCAGCGCGTCGACGTGCCGTCCGCTGCGGTACAACGCGAGCATCTGCTGCAGACGCAGCCGCTCGCGCCACGGCTCGTCGCGCAACGCGTCGTCGATCGACTCGAGCACCTCGACATGGCGGCCGCAGTCGAGCAACGACTCGTTGCGCAGCTCGACGAGCGTCATGCGAAGGTCGCGCAGCCGGTCGTGCGCGCCGGCGAAGAACGGGAACGCGGCGAGGTCGTGCAACGGCTCGCTCGTCCAGTGCGCGAGCGCGTCGTCCAATACCGCGACCGCGCGGTCGGCGTCGCGATCGCGGTGAAGCTGCTCGCCGCGCGCGAGCGCCGACTGCACGACAGCGAGGTCGAGCTCGTCGGACTCGACGTCGAAGCGGTAGCCGCCGGGAAGTGACAACAACCGCTGCGCCGCTTCACCGAGCGCGTCGCGCAAGCGACAGACGACGATCTGCAACGCGGTGTCGGGATGCTTCGGGAGCGACGCGCCGTAGATGCCATCGATGAGGGCGGTCGCCGCGACCGTGCGATTCGCCGACAACAGCAGGATCGCCAGCGCGGCGCGCTGGCGCGCGGCGGTGACCGGCCTCGCCTCGCCGTCGACGACGGCGGCAACGTCCCCCAACACGCGGAAGTACAACGAGTTTCGCCCCACAGCCATGACTCGTGTCAGCTTCGGATTCCCTGGTCCGCCAGCCGAAAATAGAACCTATAACAAACCGATATCGACGACCGGGATCGGGCCGCTGCCGTACCCAGGCGGCGGCGTTGTTCCCCTCACCGACGCAGTGAAACACTCCATGCTTTCTCGTCGCTTTCGGCGAACGCGGGTGCGACGAGGCATGCTTATTGAGATGCCTGGATTATTACGGTGAGCCGGCGGCGCTCAGAGGGCGCGCAGCGCAACGACGAGCGCCTGCTCGACGCGGCCACGGCCGAGCTCGTCGAGGTGGGCATCGACCATCTCGCGATGAGCGCCGTCGCGCGGCGCGCGGGGCTGACGACGGGGGCGCTGTACAGCCGGTACGAGAACGTCACCGAGCTGGCGGCCGCGGTGTGGACCAGTCGCGTCCGCGACCGTCATCACGCGCTGCTCGACATCGCGGTGCGCTCGCTGATCGAACGGGACCGCGGCGCCGACATCGATCACCTCCTCGCCGAGCTGTTGCAGCCGTCGGAGGACACGCTGCTCGCGATCGAGTTGCTCGCGACGGCACGGAGGGTCGACGACCTCGAGGAAGTCGTGTTCCGAGACGTCGCCGAGTGGATGCGCGGGTGGCGCGCGGGACCGCGCGGGAACCGCCAGCGGCGCGCCCAGGTCGCCTACACGCTCGGGATGGTGTGGGGCGTCCTGCTGCACGAGGTCCCGAGCAAGGCTCGCCGCGAATGGACGTACACGACGCGGAGCCTGCGGTCGTCGTTCGGGCGCGCCTACGCGGAGCCGACGACTCCCTTCGTACCGGACGTGACCCACGCGATCGCGGCCGACACCGGCGACGCCGCACAGAACGCGCTCATCGACTCGGTCGCGATGAGCGTCGGACGCGTCGGCTTCGAGCGCTCGAGCGCGACGCGCATCGCGCGTCGGGCCGGCGTGACTCCGGGATCGATCTACTCGCGCTACCGCACGAAGGACGACCTCCTGCGGCATGCGGTCGAGACGCTCCTCGCGCGCCGTTTTCGCGACGATCTCGCGGCGAACCGCGACACGTTCGTCGGGAAGGAGGTGGGCACGACGACCGCGCAGATCGTCGGCGGTTACCTGAGCGCGGAGCGTCGCGAGTGGCGACTCCTGCGCATCGAGGCGCAGATCGCCGCGATCCACCGACCCGACCTGTCGGACGCGCTCGACCGCATCCAGCAGGAGGCGATCCGCGAGTACCTCGACGTGCTCGGTGCGGGCAACGACGAAGAGCGCGCCGCGCTCGACGAGATCGCAGCCTCCGCGCAGGCGCTCCCGCTCGGCCTGGCGTTCCTCGACCTCGTCACCGAGGGCGTCTCCGCGATCGATTGGCGGCGCGTGCTGGTGCCCTTGCTGACTCCGGGCGCCTGACGGCGAAAATCGCGCCTCGGAGCGGCGGAGGTCTGCCAGACTGCCCGCCGTCATCGACCGATGCGAGGGGAGGGATTGACGATGCCTGCCACTGTGCACTTCCGTCCGATCCTGCTCCGCCGCCGGTCGGTGCTCGCGCCGGCCTGACCGCCGCCTGACGCGCTGATTGCGCGCCCGCGATCGCGAGCGGCGGAGCTCCGCTTGCAATCCGAGGAGCTCGCGTTGCGCGCCATTCCGGACTGGGTCGTTCCCGACCCGTACACCGACACTCCGCTCGGCGTTCTGAAGAGTGGGAAGGAAGCCGAGATCTTCATCGTCGAACGCATGTCGCTCGACGAGACCCGACGCTGTCTGCTCGCGCACAAGCGCTACCGACCGCGATCGGTCACGACCAAAGGTCAGCTCGAAGCCGCAGGCTTCACCCGCGCGTCGACCTTCGTGAACGACCACATCTACCGCGAGGGCCGGCGCTTCCGTCGCACTCGTGAACGGCGCGCCGTCGCGCACATGACCGACTACGGGAAGAAGTTGCTGAACGACCGCTGGATGGGCTTCGAGCTCGACGTCATGACCCGCGTGTGGGACGCCGGCGGACCCGTGCCGTATCCGGTCGAGTTCGCCGACGACGCGATGCTGCTCGAGTACGTCGGCGACGACGAGCGGGCCGCGCCGACGCTCGCGCAGGCCCGACTCACGCGTGCCGAGCAGAACGAGGCCGCGACCCAACTCGTCGAAGGTTTGCGAGTGCTGATGGAGGTCGGCATCGTCCACGCCGACCTGTCGGCATTCAACCTCCTGTGGTGGGAAGGCGAGCTGCGGTTCATCGACTTCCCGCAGGCCGTCGACCTCGCGATCAACCCGAGCGCGCTCGATCTGCTGCACCGCGATCTCGCCAATGTCGGCGAGTGGTTCGGCCGGCACGGCACGACCCTCGACGTCGAAGCCCTCTTCGCCGAGCTGCTCACGATGGCGTTTCCGGCTCGCGGGTAGCGTTCGCCGCCGATCCGACGGGGAGAGGGAGCACACCGGTGATGGCAGGGCCGCAGAAGCTGCTGGAGGACGTACGCATCGTCGAGTGCTCGATGCTCGGGCCGGCCGGCATCAGCACGTGCCTCGCCGACCTCGGCGCCGACGTCATCAAGATCGAGCCGCCGAGCGGCGACTACGTGCGCGAGATGACGTGGCCGATCGTCGAGGGCGTCTCGCTCATGCACCTGCACCTCAATCGCGGGAAGCGCAGCCTCACGCTCGACCTGAAGACCGAAGGCGGTGTCGAGACCTTCCTCGCGCTGGTCGAGCGGGCCGACGCCGTCGTCGAGGCGATGCGGCCGGGCGGGCTCGCGCGGCGCGGGCTCGGCTTCGAGCGGTTGCGGGAGATCAACCCGCGCATCGTGATGTGCACGATCTCGGGCTACGGCATGACCGGTCCGTACCGCGATCTGCCGAGCCACGGCATCGCGTACGACTCGTGGGCCGGCGTCTTCAAGCCGGCGGTCACCGAGGACGGCTTCCCGTACATCCCCGAGCACGTGTCGATCGGCATCAACGCGGGACCGATGTACGGAGCGATCGCGATCCTCGCCGGCATCGTGAAGGCGCGCGCGACGGGCGAGGGCGCGTTCCTCGAGATCGCGCAGTCGGACGCGGCGGCCGGCTTCGACTGGTACCGCATCGAGACGGTGCGCGCGTACGAGCGGCCGCAGAGCGAGGTCACCGGCAACAAGTCCGACAACTACGAACGGCGCGCGGCCGGCACCGCGGGCATGGCCGAAGGCGTGCGCTACCAGATCTACGAGAGCTCCGACGGTTACGTGATGCTCATGTGCTCGGAGCAGGCGTTCTGGAAGAACTTCTGCGAGTCGGTCGGCCGTCTCGACCTGTTCGAGAAGTGGCCGGGCTCGAAGTACGCCGACCACGCGCGCGGCAACACCGAGCTGCGCACCGAGCTGCGCGACATCTTCAAGACCCGCACGAGCAAGGAATGGCTCGACCTCTCGGGCGAGGCGAACTTCCCGCTTGCGCCCGTGAACGATTCGGGAACGGTCGCGCAGGATCCGCAGTTCGTCGAGCGCCTCGGCTGGATTCCCAAGGAACGGCTCGGCGCCGACCAGCTGCCGATCCCGGTCCGGCTCGTCGACGGCGAGCTCGCATGGCCGGGCAAGGCACCCGAGCTGGGCGAGCACACCGACGCGGTACTCGCCGAAGTGCTCGGCTACGACGACGAGCGCATCGCGGAGCTGCGCCAGCAGGGCGCGCTCGGCTAGGACCGCTCGGACGATTAGGTCGCGACCTCGGGGGGTCGTTGCTTCGAGCTCAGTGTCTCCGCGCGCGCGAGCAGCAGGATCGACAGCACGATCGCGACCAGCGAGACGACGACGACGAACGACTGGAACGCGGTGTCGACCGTGACCGTCTCGTCGAGCAACTTCGCGCCGAGGATCACGGCCACGACGGGACCCGGGGCCTGTAGGCCTGCGACCGATGCCGCGAGGTGTCCGGTCTGGAACGAGCTCTGCATGATCACGAAGCCGGCGATGATCACGGCACCCATCGCGTACGGCTCCCAATGCGGGGCCCACGCGAGGATGCCGTCGGCGAGGTAGTGCATGAACGCCTTCACGAGCACGGCCGACGTCGCGAACGCGATCGACGCGCCGACGCCGAGCAGCAGGCTCTGCGCCGGACCCCGCACGATCTTCGAGAACGCGACGCAGAGCACGATCGCACCTGCGATCGCGGGTCCGGCGACGACCCAACGCGCGAACGGCACGAGGTCACGCCCACCGCGCGGCGGCACCTCGTAGAGGAAGGCGGCGAGACTGCCGCACAACACTGCGGCTGAGACCCACTCCACTCGTCGCACCATGCGCTTCTGGAGCAGCGAGCCGAGGAACATCGACATCAGCAACGCGAGCGCGAGGATCGGCTGCACGAACGCGACCGAGCCGAGCGCGAGCGCGCCGGCCATCGCGAAGAAGCCGCCCGCGTCGCAGAAGAAGCCGATGATCCACTTGCGTCGCCGCGCAAGGGTGGTCACCAACCGCGGAGTGAGCGAGAGGTCTTCGGAGATCTGCTCGGCCTCCGCGATCTCGAGCACGTTGCTCAACGCGTCGAGGAACGCGGCGATCACGGCAAGGACGATCGTGAGCGCGACTCGTCCCGACACCGTTAGAGCATGCCCCGGATCGGCGAGTGGTCGCTCACAAGAGCGCGGGGTCGGGATCCAAGGGCTCCAACGGCTCGAGGCTGTCGGCGGTGTGTGCGGTGATGCCTGCAGGCACGGCGTCGCGCGGGATGAGGAACGACAGCGCGGTTCCGATCGCGATGACGACGACGGCGAACGCGAGCGCCCAGCGCGTTCCCGTCGTCACTCCGTGCTCGAGCGCGGATTGCAGCAAGGCGGCGTTGCGACCGCTGACCGACGCCGGCGGGGCGTAATTCGGTCCGAGCGCGTGCACGCCCGCGATGGCCTGCGCCTTCACGTTCGCCGGCAACGGCGCGCGCTTGAACGCGCCGACCGTCTGACTCACCGTCTGCGCGGTCAGCAAGGAGCCGATCACGGCAACGCCGAGCGCGGCGCCGACCTGACGCACCGTCGTGTTCGCGCCGCTCGCGACGCCCGAGCTCTCGTTCGGGATCTCCGACAAGACGACGTTCGTGAGCTGCGCGCCCGCGAAGCCGATGCCGGTGCCGTAGAGCGCGAGTCCGGGCAGCAGGCCGAGCGCGGTGAGGTTCAGGTTCACCGCGTGCAGCAGATAGACGATGCCGCCCGCGTACAGCACGAATCCCGCGCGCACGACGACCGTCGTCCCGACCGAGCGGATGAGCCGGCCACCGAGCTGCGCGCCGAGGATCACGAAGATGCCGGTCGGCAACTGCCACAGACCGTTCTGCGCGGCCGAGAGGTGGCGGCCCTCCTGCAGGAACACGGGCAGCACGAAGCTGAGGCCGAGCTGCCCCATCGCGACGACCAGCCCGGTGAGCAGGCCGTAGCGGTAGGTCGCGAGCCGCAGGTGCGCGAACTCGAAGAGCGGCGCGGCCTTGCGCCGTTCCTTGCTGCGCTCGACGACGTAGAAGACCGCGAGCACGGCCACGGCCACGGCCAGCACGACCGGGATCATCGAGATCGACCAAGTACCGGGCCACAGATCGGTTCCGCCGATCGAGAACGACTCGACCGGTTTCAACCAGCCGTACGTGCCGCCTTCACTGAGCGCGAAGACGAACAGGAACATGCCGACCGCGACGAGCGCGGCGCCGAGGAAGTCGAGCTTCACGCGCTTGCGCGAGCTCACGTTGTCGCGCATGAAGACGATCGCGCCGATGATCGCGAGCGGAGCGATGATCACGTTGATACGAAACGACCAGCGCCACGAGTAGTTCGTCGTCAGGAAACCGCCGACGACGGGCCCGCACGCGGCCGCGACACCGGCGCTCGCGCCCCACGCCGCGAAGGCCGTCGCGCGTTCGCGTCCTTGGAACGTGCCCGAGAGGAGCGCGAGCGTCGCGGGCAGCATGAGCGACGCGCCGATGCCCTCGATGACGGCCTCACCGAGCACGAGCTCGGGCACACCGGTCGACACCGACGCGATGAAGGATCCGACACCGAAGAGCGCGGTACCGATGATGAAGATGCGCCGATGCCCGTAGATGTCGCCGAGCCGGCCACCGATGATCAGCAGCGTCGCGAACATCAGCGCGTAGCCGGTGACGACCCACTCGAGCGCGGGCAACGTCGTGTGGAAGTCGCGGAGGATCGTCGGGATCGAGACGTTCAGCACCGTGTTGTCGAGCACGACGATGAACGCCGCGAGCAGGACGATGACGAGCGTGACCCAGCGCGCGGGATCGAGCTCGGGGTTGTCGGCGACGGTGACGCCCGCCGTCACTTCGCGAGCCGTTGCTTCATCCGGCGCAGCTGCGCGAAGTCGAGCGGTTTGCCGGGGAGCTTCGACTCGACGCGCGGACGCATGCCGTCGAGGATGATCCGCACGTAGCGCTCGTGCAGGACCGGCTGGAGGTCGCCCGCGAGCGCGGTTGCGTGCGCGATGCCGGAGAAGAGGAGCGAGACGTCGGCGGGGCCGATGTCGGCGCGCACCGCACCGACGGCCTGCGCGCGCGTGACGAGCGCCGTGAGCGCTTTCGTCAACCGGTCGCGCAGCGGCTGCGCGCTCGACGGCAGCTCGAGCTCCTTCGCCATCTGCTCCGAGAGCGCGCGATGGCGCGTGTTGAAGTCGGGCAGTGCGACGAAGAACTGCTCGAACGCCTCGGCCGGATCGGGGTGCTCGAGTGCGGCGAGCGCGCGCTCGAGCAGCGACTCGTACATCGACGTGAGGACCGCGTCGACGAGGTCCTGCTTGGTCGGGAAGTTGCGGCACACCGTGCCGACACCGACCCCGGCCCGGCGCGCGACTTCCTCCACCTGGCCCTTGAGCCCCGACTCGGCGAAGACCGCCTCGGCCGCGGCCAGGACGAGCTCGCGATTGCGGAGCGCGTCGGCGCGACGCGGACGGATGGGCGAATCGGATTCAACCGGAACCATGATTCCGATTATACTCCTTAGGCGGAAGCTCGCTTCCACTTACCCTGCGGCCCAACGGCCGAACCCCGACGCCCCCTGCCGGAGACCCGATGCCCGCTGCTCCCCCCGCGACCGACCTCGGCGCCGACCGCATGCACCGCATGCGCTGGTGGACGCTCGCGGTGCTGTGCCTCAGCCTCCTGATCGTCTTCGTCGGGAACTCGAGCCTCAACGTCACGATCCCGACGCTCTCACGCGACCTCCACGCGACGGAGTCGCAATTGCAGTGGGTCGTCGCGATCTACTCGCTCGTCTTCGCGGGTCTGTTGTTCTCGACCGGCGCGATCGGCGATCGCTTCGGTCGCAAGGGCGCGCTGCAGTTCGGTCTCTTCTTGTTCCTCGTCGGCGCGAGCCTCGCGGCGGCGTCGACCGCGATGTGGGAGCTGATCGCGTGCCGGGCGATCATGGGCGCCGCCGGTGCGTTCATCATGCCGTCGACGTTGTCGATCCTCATCAACGTCTTCCCGCCCGACGAACGGCCGAAGGCGATCGCGATCTGGGCGAGCTTCACAGGCGCGTCGGGCGCGTTCGGCCCAGTGGCGAGCGGCTACCTGCTCGGTCACTTCTGGTTCGGATCCGTCTTCCTCATCAACGTGCCGATCATCGTGCTCGCGCTCGTCGCGGGCCGCTTCCTCGTGCCGAAGTCGCGCGACCCGCACGAAGCGAGCTTCGACCCGGGCGGATCGGTCCTCTCGATCGTCGGGATCGTCGCCCTCGTCTACGGCCTCATCGAGGCGCCGGACAAGGGCTGGTTGAGCCCGAGCACGCTGATCTCGTTCGCGGTGGCGCTCGTCGTGCTCGGCGCATTCGTCGCGTGGGAGCTGCGCTCCGAAGAGCCGATGGTCGACATGCACTACTTCCGCAACAAGGCGTTCAGCACGGGCACCGGCGGCATGATCCTCGTGTTCGCCGCGATGTACGGCGTGATGTTCTTGATCACGCAGTATTTCCAGCTCGTACTGAACTACAGCGCGCTCTCGGCCGCGCTGCGCCTGATGCCGATCGCGATGATCATGCTCGTCGTCGCGCCGTTGACACCGAAGTTGTGCGAGCGCTTCGGCGCGCATCGCGTCGTCACGTTCGGCATGCTCTCGATCGCGGCCGGCCTCCTGCTCTTCACCGCGTTGACGACACACACTCCGTACGCGTACGTCGTGGTGTGCGTCATCCCGCTCACCGCCGGGATCGCGCTCTCGATGTCGCCGATGACCGCGTCGATCATGAGCGCGGTGCCCGCCCGGCGCGCGGGCGCGGGTTCCGCGATGAACGACGCGACGCGCGAGCTCGGCGCGGCACTCGGTGTCGCCATCATCGGAAGCATCGCCGCTTCGAAGTACGCGTCGAAGGTCGGACATCTGCTCGCGGGTCTGTCCGGGCACAACCGCTCCGACGCGCGCACGTCGATCGCGGGTGCGCTCCAGGTCGCGGGCAAGCTGCACGGCTCCGCGAGTACGGCACTGACGAGCGGCGCGCACTCCGCGTTCGTGGCCGGCCTGCACTTCGCGGTGCTGATCGGCGCCGCGCTGTCGCTGGTCGCGGCGGGCTTCGTCTACCGGAACCTGCCGCCGTCGCTCGCACCCGAGGGTGCGATGCACGGCCCGCTCGAGGCGTTCGAGGAGGCGGCCGAGCTCGGTCTCGCGGGGGTGCCACCGGCGTTCTCCGACGGAGTGGGCGCGACGACGTCCGCAGAACGCTCGGCGTGACCGCGCCGGACATCGTTCCCGACTCCAAAGACTGGACGTGGGTGCTCGAGCGGCGCTGCGACGACTGCGGTTTCGACGCGCGCGCGTTCGACCGTGAGCTCGTCGGCTCGACGATCCTCACCAACGCGGCGTCGTGGCAGCAGGTGCTCCGCGGCGCAGGAAGAGCGCGGCGCCCGCGTCCCGACGTGTGGTCACCGCTCGAGTACGCGTGCCACGTGCGGGACGTATTTCGCATCTACGACGAGCGTCTCGCCCGCATGCTCGCCGAGGACGCGCCGCAGTACGCGAACTGGGACCAGGACGCAACCGCGGTGGCCGAGCGCTACGGGGAGCAGGACCCCGACATCGTCGCCGACGAGCTCGTCGCCGCCGCGGCGCAGCTCGCGGAGCACTTCGACGGCGTGCGCGGCGAGCAGTGGACGCGCACGGGAACGCGCAGCGACGGCGCGCACTTCACCGTCGAGTCGTTCGCGCGCTACTTCATCCACGACCCGATCCACCACCTGCACGACGTCGGTCACGCGTAGTGCAGCACGACCAGCGAGCGCGACCGAAAGCTCAGTCGCCCGAGTCGTCACACATCTTCTGGGTCGTCTCGATCCACTCCTCGACGATGTCGTAGACGACGTCCTTCGCGGCGCGCACCTGGTTCATGCGCCCGACGATCTGCCCGACCGGCGACCCCGACAGCGGTCGCGACTGCGCGCGCATGAAGCGGTGCGCCGCGGGCGCATAGAGAATCCCCTGCAACGGCATCGGGAGCGGGTCGGGCGCGTCCGCTCGTTCCCACGCTGCGGTCCACTCGGTCTTCAGCTGGCGCGCGGGCTTGCCCGTCATCGAGCGCGAGCGCACGGTGTCGCCGAAGCCTGCCGCGAGCAGATTCTCGATGACCCACGGCTCGGTGTCGGACTCCGCAACCGTGAGCCAGATCGAGCCGGTCCACGCGCCCTGCGCGCCGAGCGCGATCGCCGCGGCCATCTGCCGGCCGCGGCCGATGCCGCCGGCGGCGAGCACGGGAACGTCGGGTCCGACCGTGTCGACGATCTCGGGGACGAGCACCATCGTCGAGATCTCGCCGGTGTGCCCGCCGGCTTCGGTGCCCTGGGCGATGATCACGTCGACGCCGCGCTCGAGGTTGCGTTGCGCGTGCCGAGTCGCTCCCGAGAGCGCGCCGACGAGCACACCCTTCGCGTGCGCGGCCTCGACCGCGTACTCCGGCGGCGGACCGAGCGCGTTCACGAGCATCGACACCGGGTGCCGCAGCGCGATCTCGACCTGGCCCGGGCCTTCCAGCTCGACACCGAGACCCGCGGCCTTCATCACGCCGTCGACGCCCTCCGGCAACGGCGGCACGTCGAACTCGGCGAGCACCTGCTCGACGTACTCCCGGTGCGCGACGGGGACCATCGACTCGAGCGAGGCGAAATCGAAGTCCTCGCCCTTGCCGACGAACTTCTCCGGCATCGCGAAGTCGACGCCGTACGGCTTGCCCTTCACGTGCTCGTCGATCCACGTCAGCTCGATCTCGAGCTGGTCGGGACTGAAGGCGAGCGCACCGAGCACGCCGTAGCCGCCCGCGTTCGTGACCGCGGCGACGACATCGCGGCAGTGTGAGAAGGCGAACAGTGGGAACTCGATCCCGAGCCGGTCGCAGATGGGTGTTCTCAACGCGTCTCCCTTATTTTCATGGTCGCATGCTCGCTCGATTCGGCACGGAAGCTCGCGTTCCGTCCTCGAGCCGAACGCTCACCGGCTCCGTTATTTCATGACGATCGGATTGAGCGGCGATCCGCTGCCGCCGACGACGGGCAGCGGCGCCGCGACGAAGAACCCTTCGTGCACGCCGTCGGTCGCGCAGTCCTGCGCCAGCTCGCGCAGGTCGAACAGCTCGCCGACGAGCAGACCGAGGTCGCGCAGCGCGGCGACGTGCCACGTGAGGAACGGCGCGCCGTTCTCGGCCGGCACGACCTGGCACGCGGCGGTGTCGGTCGCGATCATCGCGACGTCGTGATCGTGCAGCCACGGGATCGCGCGCATCGAGATGCCGGGCTCGTGGCGCGTCCGCGCGTCGGGATCGCTCGCGCGCAGGTTGCGCTTCCACTCGAGATGCCCGGTGTGCACGAGCACGATGTCGCCGGCGCGCACGTCGACACCGTGCGCCGCGGCCGCGCCGTCGAGCTCGTCGGGTCCGATCCCGAATCCGACCTCCACGTGCTCGACACCGAGATGGCGGGCGACGTCGAGCACGACGGCGCGGCCCACGATCCCCGACGCGAGCTTGTGGATGCCGAGCCGCTGCGCGCGGCTCGACGCGGTGACGAGCCCGGCCCAGTAGCCGTTGTAGAGGGTGCCGTCGCCGCCGACGTGACCGAAGCCGTCGATCTGCGTCGATGCCTGCAACGCCATCACGATGTAGTCGTCCGACGTCGGGAACGCCGCTCCCCCGCGCCCGCCGCCGAGCACCGCGTCTCCCGCGGCCATCCCGTAGAAGTGCAGCGGCTCGGAGCGGTAGCCGCCCGGAGTCGGCAATCCGATCGGCAGCGCGAGCGAGAACCGCTTGCCGGTCTTCACGAGCGCGGCCGCGGCCGCGACGCGCTCGGCGGAGAGGAGGTTGGCCGTGCCGATCTGGTCGTTGTCGCCCCAACGTCTCCAGTTGTTGGGCTCGCCGGGCGTCGCGCCGACGACCTTGCCTTCGGTGTCGACGCGATAGTCGGGCGGCTCCCAACCTGCGAACGCGCCGTCGGGGATGTCGCGCACGTCAGCCCTTCCGCTCGAGCTCGCGGTCGGTCGCGTAGGTCGGCGTGTGCGCGGTGAAGCCGCCGTCGACGCGCAGAGTCTCGCCGGTGATGAACGCCGCGTCCTCGGACGCGAGGAAGACGACCGCAGCCGCGACCTCCTCGGGATAGCCGAGCCGGCCGATGAGATGACTCGTCGTGTAGCGGCGCAGGCGGTCGCTCATCGGGCCGCCGAGCGCGTCCTGCGCTTCGCGCGCGACGACGACGCCGGGTGCGACCGCATTGCAGCGGATCCCGCGCTCGCCGTATGCGGTCGCGACGTTCCGCGTGAGCGCGACGAGGCCGGCCTTCGAGGTGCTGTACGCGAGCAACGACGTGCCGCCGTAGTACGCGGCCGCGGACGCGGTGTTCACGATCGCGCCGCGGCCGCGTTCGAGCATCGCGGGGATCGCGAACCGGCAGCCGAGCAACGCGCCGGTGAGGTTGACGTCGAGCACGCGGTGCCACGTGTCGAGGTCCATGGTCACGACGTCCTGGTCGCGCGCGTTCTGGTCGAGGGCGGCCGCGTTGTTGTGCAGCACGTCGAGCCCGCCGAACGCGGTGACCGTGTCGTGCACCATCGCCGCGACCGCGTCGACATCGGCGACGTCGACGGCCTGCGCGCGCGCACTGCCGCCCGCCTCGGCGATCTCCGTGACGACCTGTTCCGCGGCCTCGAACCGCAGGTCGGCGACGGTCACCGCCGCGCCTTCCGACGCCAGCCGCCGCGCCGTGGCGCGCCCGATCCCCGATCCGCCGCCGGTGACGATGGCGACCTTGCCCGCGAACCTGCTCACGCAGCCCCCGCTTCCGTCATCTCGATGCGGGCGGAGCGTACGCGCGAGCGGTCAGGACGTGTCCGCTTGGGCCCGGAGGAAGCGCCGGACCGCGAGCGCCTGCTCGCGGCGCCAGCTGCCGAGCACCGCGTCGAAGCCACCGTGCGACCCCCGGCGCGTGACGGCCGCCAACACGGGCTCGAGGCGGTCGAGCTGACGGTCGATGAGGGCGGACGAATCGCGCCCCGCGCGCTCCCGCAGCGCGAGCTTCACGAGCAGCGTGCTCCGCACCTCCCGCACGTGGTCGACGGGCTCGTCGAGCCACCACCGCAGCGCGGCGCGCCCCGCGCGCGTCGCCCGCACGATCGTGCGGCGCGGCCCGCGCGCGCCCTCGACCTCGCCGCACTCCTCGATGAGACCCCCGACGGTCAGCGTCGCGAGCGCGCGGTAGACGAGCGGGCGCGACACGGTCCAGATGCGACCGATCGCGCCCTCGGGCGCGAGCTCCTGCACGACCGGCCAACCGTGCGTCGGGCGCTCGGCGACGACACCGAGCACGGTCCACTCGGTCAGCGAGAGCTCGGCCCGATGGGCTCGCGACACCACGCGCGTGAACGTATCGCTTCGACCGCGAGCCGGCTGATCCGAGTCGTCGGCCGCCTCGAGGCGTCAGTCGCGGCGAGCGGAGCGCGCGCGCCCGGAAAGCTCCGCCGGCAGCGACGCGAGCCATTCGAGGGACGCCTCCTCGTACGCGATGCCGAACTGCACCACCGCGCGCACGTGAGGGTCGCCGTGGACGAGTTGCCCCTCGACCGCGCGGTACTCCGCGAGGCGGGACTCGTGCATCTCCCGATGGCTCGCGACGAAACCGGCGACGGTCGCGTCATCGAGGTGCTCCGCGAACCAGAGCGACACGAGCAACGGGATGCGGATCTGCTCCGGACCCGGGTCCTGTGCGATCCAGGTCGCGAAGGCGGTTCGTCCGCGCGCGGTGATCTCGTACGGACGCCGAGCGCGGGTGCCCCGCTCGCGCGCGCGGATGAGGCCGCGGTCCTCGAGCGTCTTGAGCTCCCGGTACACGTGGCTCGACGTGACGTTCCAGAACCGGGCCAGGCCCGCGGCCGCCTCCTGGAGCAGGTCCCAGCCCGTCTTCTGGCCACGGTGCAGGAACCCGAGCAGCGCGCCTTGGGTCGCGTTCAGATCCGGGGTCGACGGTCGCGTCATTGACATTCCCCTAGGGAGGGTTAGGCTCCACCAGCATATTCCCTTGGGGAAGGTTGCGATGGACACCGCGGACGAGATCTCCGAGCGCCTCGCCGACATCGGCTGGGCGGTCGTGGACGACGCGCTCGAGCCCGACGCGCTCGCACGGGCCCGCGCCGAGCTCGCCGACATCATCGCGTCGACCCCGTTCGGCCGGGACGACTTCGAAGGCCACCGCACCCGGCGCGTCTACGCCCTGTTCGCCAAGACGCGCGCGTTCGACGGCGCGGCGACGCATCCGCTCGTGCTGTCGGTGCTCGACCGCGTACTCCACCACTACCAGCTGAGCGCGCCGACAGGCATCGAGATCGGTCCCGGCGAGGTCGACCAACCGCTGCACCCCGACGACGCGATCTATCCGATCCCGCGGCCGCACGCGGAGCTGGTCGTCAACGTCATGTGGCCGCTCGACGACTTCACTGTCGACAACGGCGCGACGCGCATCGTCGACGGCAGCCATCGTTGGACCGACCGCTTTCCCACTCCGGACGACGCGGTCACGGCCGTCACGCTGCCCGCGGGTGCCGCGCTGCTCTACCTCGGCAGCCTGTGGCACGGCGGCGGCGCGAATCACACTCCGCAATCGCGAACGGGTGTCGTGTTGCACTACGCCGTGTCGTGGCTGCGGCCGGTCGAGAACCACGTCCTCGCGGTGCCGCCGGCCGTCGTCGCGACGCTGCCGGAACGGCTGCAGGAGCTGCTCGGCTACAACATCTCACCGCCGTTCATCGGCTACGTCGACGGCCGCCACCCCCGCACCACGCTCACCCGGGTCTGATCCGACCGAGCCCGTTTGCGGCCCGATCACGCCCGGGCACACTGAACTCCGATGACCCGCCGCCCGGGGCTCACGCGTGCCGTCGTGCTCGCAGCTGCGCTCTTGACCGTGTTCGCGAACGCGAGCGTCGCGCAGGCCGCGAGCACGTGGCCGCAGTACCACGGCAACGCGCAGCACACCGGCGTCGACACGACCGCGCCCGCGCTGCTTCCCGCGCACCACGCGTGGACGACGGGACTCGACCAGAACGTCTACGCCCAACCGGTCGTCTTCGCGGGTCGCGTCATCACGGCGACCGAGAACGACACCGTGTACGCGCTCGACGCGCACGACGGACACATCCTCTGGCGCAATCACGTCGGCACCCCGGTGACCGGCGTCGTCGCGCAGGTCGGCTGCGGTGACATCGATCCGCTCGGCATCACATCGACGCCGGTGGTCGACACCGCGCGTCACGAGGTGTTCGTCGTCGCCGCGAACCAGGACGCGAACCGCGTCATTCACCATCAGCTCGTCGCGCTCGACGTCTACACGGGCAACGTCGTGCTGTCGGTGAACGTCGACCCGCCGAGCACCGCACAGAACCCGCTCTACATCCAGCAGCGCGCGGGACTCGTACTCGGCAACGGGCGCGTGTACGTCGGCTTCGGCGGCTACGCCGGTGACTGCGGTCCGTATCACGGTTGGGTCGTGTCGGTCACCGAGTCCGGCGCGGGCAAGGTGTCGTTCGACCCGACGCCGCACACGGGTCTCGGCGCGATCTGGGCGACGAACGGACCGTCGATCGACGGGTCCGGCAATGTCTATGTCGCGACCGGCAACCCGAACGCGGTCACGGGCACGGGCGACTACGGCGAGAGCGTCCTCAAGCTCGATCCCACGCTGCACCGGATCGCCAACTTCTCGGGCACGAACGCAGTCGACGACGAGGACCTCGGCTCGTCGGGTCCATCGCTCGTCGGCAACAACATGATCTTCGAGGTCGGCAAGCAGCACGTCGGCTACCTGCTGTCGACGACCAACCTCGCGGAGCTCGACTCGCTGACGGTCTGCACGGGCAACGCGCTCGGCGGCACCGCGTTCGACGGCAGTCATCTCTTCGTCCCGTGTCAGGAGCGCGTGCGCGAGGTGAACATCGATGCCGGGCACCACTCGGCGGCGCTCGGATGGGCCGGGCCGGCAGTGAGCACCGCGGGCCCGCCGATCCTCGCGGGCGGCGCGCTGTGGTCGGTCGCGTGGCCGGGCGGCACGATGTACGCGCTGAACCCCGCGACCGGCGGAACGCTCGCGACATACGCGCTCGGCGCGGTGCCGCACTTCGCGTCACCGTCGAGCGCGCTCGGCCTCCTCCTCATCGGAACCGACGCGGGCGTGACCGCATACGCGGGACCGCAGGGCGTTCCCCCGCCGGCGCCGCCTGCGCCGTTGCCGTCGACGTGCAAGCAGCAGTCGAGTCACACCGGCTATTGGCTCGTCGCGCGGGACGGCGGGATCTTCTCGTTCGGCGGCGCGCCGTTCTGCGGCTCGACCGGCAACCTCCCGCTCAACCGTCCGATCGTGGGCATGGCGGGCACGGGTGGCCCCGGCTACTGGCTGGTCGCGTCGGACGGCGGGATCTTCGCGTTCAACCGGCCGTTCGAGGGCTCGACGGGCGACCTGCGTCTCGCGGCGCCGATCGTCGGAATGGCATCGACGCCGAGCAATGCGGGCTATTGGCTCGTCGCTTCGGACGGCGGCATCTTCTCGTTCGGTGATGCGGTCTTCCGAGGCTCGACCGGCGCGATGAGGCTCGCGGCGCCGATCGTCGGCATGGCCCGCACACCGAGCGGCCACGGCTACTGGCTCGTCGCATCCGACGGCGGCATCTTCAGCTTCGGCGACGCCGCCTTCCACGGATCAACGGGCGCGCTGCACCTGCACGCACCGATCGTCGGCATGGAACGGACGCCAAGTGGCCACGGCTACTGGCTCGTCGCATCCGACGGCGGCATCTTCTCCTTCGGCGACGCGACGTTCCGCGGCTCGACCGGCGCGATCAAGCTCGCGGCGCCGATCGTCGGCATGGCCCGCACACCGAGCGGCCACGGCTACTGGCTCGCCGCCTCGGACGGCGGCATCTTCTCCTTCGGCGACGCGACGTTCCGCGGCTCCACGGGCGCGACGAAGCTCGCCGAGCCCGTCGTCGGGATGGCGCGCGACTGACGCGCGACTGACGCGCGTCGGGTTCAGCGCCCGCGCGTGATTCCCGCCTCGCGCAGCAGGTCGGCGGAGACACCGATCTCGCGCCACGTCGCGTGCTCGATGCCCTTCGCCTCGCCGTACGCGCGCGCATGCTTCACGAACGCGCGCTGCAACCGATCGAGATCGGGCGCGGAGTCGCGCTCCATGACGCGCAACTCGGTCTCGAGATTCTTGCGTTCTTGCAACAACTGCAGCGCGGTGAGCGAGCCGGCGGTCTCGTACTGCGCGTCGATCGTCGCGATTCGTTTCGCGATCGACTCGGGCGTCCGTTTGCGACCCCGCTTGGGCCGGTTCGCCTCCAACGCCTCCAAATAGGCGCGCACCGCATTCGCCTGCTCGCGACCCTTCGCAAGCGCGGCTTTGTGCGCGACCGACATCTTCCTCGCAGGTGGCACGGGAATCCCTTCGTCGCCCTGGCTGGATTTACCAGACTAGAAGGGTGAGCGCTTCGATGGCATTCATGTCGCTTTCGGTCGCACCTGATAGGTCGTGACCGACACATCGCCCATCACGAGCTCGGCGACCACGGCCGCGATGAGACCGGGCACGACGAAACCGGGCCGGCCGGTCGCCTCGGCGACGAACATCACCGCCGCGAGCGGGACGCGGTAGCCGGCGCCGAGGAACGCGGCGATCCCGACGACGAGGAACAGCGACGTGTCGGCCTGGCCGAGCGCGCCCGCGAACGCGCGCCCGAGCAAGGCGCCCGCGACGACGAGCGGCACGAACAGCCCGCCGACGCCGCCGCCCGCGACCGTCGCGCCGGTCGCGAGACATCGCAGCACGAGCACCGCGAGGAGTAACGCGATCCCGTGTTTCGGATCGAGCGCCCAGGTGACGACCGAATAGCCCGGCGTGAGCACGAGCGACTGTCCGGTCAACCCGCGGCCGATCGCGAAGAGCACCGCAATCGACGCGCCCGCGCCGACGACCCCGACCACGGGATTCGCGCCGGCCGCGAAGTCCTTCGCGCGATGCAGCAACCAGGCGAACGCGCGGGCGCAGAGCGCGGCGGCAAGCCCGAGCGCGGCCGCACCCGTGAGATCGACGAACGAGAACGGCGGCGCACCGTGGATCGGAAAGAGGGGCACCGTGCCGTTGATCGCCACGAGGCCGAGGTAGCCGGTGGCGCCACCGACGAGCGCGGGCAGCAGCGTTCGCCGCGCGAGGTCCTCTTGATAGGGGACCTCGATCGCGAAGATCGCGCCGGTCGCCGGCGCCTTGAAGATCGCGGCGATGCCCGCGGCCGCGCCCGCGACGAGGAGCACATTGCGGTCCATCGATCGCAGGCGCGTGCCGAAACGCTGTTGCACGAGCGAGCCGAAGGTCGCGCCGATGTAGATCGACGGGCCCTCGAGCCCCATCGCGCCACCACTTCCGAGCGTCGCGACCGCACCGACGACGCGATGCACGAGATCAGCGAGACGGAGCGGCCGGCCGTCGTGGAACGAGCCGATGTACTCGTCGGCCGTCGCCGGCGTGACGCCGTGGCCCACGCGTCGCAGCCACAGCGTCGCGACCGCGAGGCCGAGACCGGGCGTGACCGCGAGGAGCCAGAGTGGGAAGTGTGCGACCCCGCGGTCGAAGACGACGTTCACCGTCAGCCGTTCGAAGCCGGCGACCGCGAGACCGGTGACGACTCCGACCAGGGCGGCGACCACCACCTGCTCGCGCGAGCGCGCGACGAGGCGCCGAATCCGGCTGCCGACGTCGCTCATGGTTCGAACCTACCCCGGCGCACACACCAAGCCGATGCTTCGAGGGAGCGCGCGCCGACGCGACGCGCTCCCGATGGGCGGGTCAGAAGTGGCGTACTCCGCCGGCTCCGGTGGACGGGCGGGCCGCGTCGACGATGCGCGCGCTCGAAGCCGCGATCGCGACCGTCTCGTCGACATGCCGGATCAGTCCGTACGCGCCGTAGTCGTCGGCGGCAAGCTCGGCGTTCGTTGCGCCGGTGAACTGCACGAGGAAGCGCCCGTCGCGTGCGACTTGCGGACCACCGACGACGGGAACCGCGAAGGTGCTCGTCGTCGTGCCGGCGGGGATCACGAACGATCCGCGCGCCGCGGTGCGGTCCTGCTCCACGTCGCTCGTTGCGTAGTCGACGGTGACCGGTCGTCCGCTCGGCGCGGTCAGTCCCACTTGGAAAACGGCGCGACCGTCGCGTCCCGAGACGATCGCATCGTCGAGCAGCGCGACCGTCGGCGCCCAGTCGTCGTTGGCGATCGTCGCGGTCGCGCTCGAAGTGCTCGGCGCCAGCGTGGCGTCGACGGGGTTCGAGAGCGTCAGCGTGAAGTGCTCGTCGGGCTCGTCGAGCGCGTCACCGAACACGGGGACGCGCACGAGTGCGCGCGTCGCGCCGGCAGGGACGACAACGGTTCCCGACGTCGGTCGATAGTCGGTGTTCGCGATCGCGCTTCCGTCGTGCGTCGCGTACGCGATCGCGATCTCGCGGTTGACGCGTCTCGACACGCGCACCGTGAAGGTTGCGTCGCGAACGCCGGAGTTGCCTTCGGTCACCACGGGTCCGCGTTCGAGGCTCACGGTCGGCCGGGTGCCCGCGAGCAACGGGCCGGCGATGAGCGGCGCCGCCGGCGGCGCGGGGTCGTCGTCGCGAATTGTGCCGACCGCCGAGGTTGATGCGAGCCGGGCGTCGCCCGCCGACTCGAGGCGCAGCGACATCGTCTGGTTCGGTTCCGGCTGCGCGTCACCGACGACCGCGACGTCGGCGTCGGCTTCGGTCTGACCCGCCGCGAACGTCACCGTCCCGCCGGTCGTGGTGTAGTCCTGACCTTCCGCCGCGGTTCCTGCGACGGTACGGAACCGCACGACGATCGGCGTCCCGCTCGGCGCGCTCAATCGCACCGGGAAACGCAGCTCGGTGCCGGGACCGTCGCCCTCCACGACGCTCGCACCGCCGACCGACACCGC
The DNA here is from genome assembly GCA_036271555.1 of Acidimicrobiia bacterium. Classification (NCBI taxonomy): domain Bacteria; kingdom Bacillati; phylum Actinomycetota; class Acidimicrobiia; species Acidimicrobiia bacterium. The sequence goes on along the minus strand of DATBAK010000049.1, from coordinate 45,388 downwards.
GGGCGCGCGGTCGTCGTCGAGGATCGTGCCGGTTCCGCTGCCGTCCCCGATGGTCACGCCGTCGGGTTGATACACGCGTAGCTCGAATGTCTCCGGGCTCTCGTGGACCGAGTCGTCGACGACCGGCACGCTCACGATCGCCGTCGTCGCGCCCGCCGCGAACTTCACGGTTCCCGAAGTGGCCGCGAAGTCGTCCGGCGACTGCGCGGTCCCGTCGTCGGTTCGGTAGTCGACCGAGACCGGACCCGCGGCCGGACGATCGAGCGTGATCTTGAAGCGCGCGGCGCGTTTCGCCGCGGGCGCCGATTCCTTCACGCGCACGTCGTTCACGCTCACCGCCGGAACCGACGCGCTCACGGTGAACGCGCGCCGCGCCGGACTCTTGTCGCGTTTGCCGACGGTCGCCGCGACGCTGAACACGTAGTGGCCGGGCGACAAGGGTCCGACCGTCGTCGCCTGCCCGTCGCACCCGGTCCACTTGCCGCTTCCCGCATCGCTCGAGAGGCGACAGCGGTACCGCGCGGTCCGGGCCGGTGCGAAGTACGTGAACGTCTGCGATCCGGGCGCGACGATGCCCGACGGCCCGGTCACGATGGTGGTGTCGAGCGGCGTGCCGTCGCGAAGGGCGCGGAGCTGCTTCGAGAGCGATTGCTCGCGCGCCGCCCACCTTCGATCGCCTGCGTGGTTCACGAGCTCGTAGGGATCGTCGGCGAGGTCGTAGAGCTCCTTCTCACCGGTCGCGTACTCGACGTACTTCGCGTCGCTCGTCACCACGCCGACGAACGCCGGCACGCCTCCGCCGTTGATGTCCGGGGCGGCGCTCGAGCCGTGCCCCTTCGTCCAGCACGCGGTGCCCGCGCGCGCCTGGCAGTACTCGAGGAGCACGCTGTCGCGCACCTGCTGCGCAGTGCCCGAGAGCAGCGGCAGGAGCGACTGCCCGTCGGCGTGCCAGTCGATCCCGGCCTGCGCCGCGATCGTCGGCGCGATGTCGATGTTCTCCACGAGCGCTTGACTCACGGCCGGATTCGAAGTCGAGTGCACCATCGGGTCGCGCACGACCATCGGCACGCGCACCGACTCCTCGTACGGAACGATCTTCTCGGCGACCCGGCGGTGCTCTCCGTACATGAAGCCGTTGTCGGAGATGTAGACGACGATCGTGTTGTCGGCGCGGGGACCGAGCGCCGTGAGGATGTTCCCGACGGCATCGTCGAGACCACGGCTGCTGCGGTACATGTCCGCGTAGTTCGAGTCGAGGTGCGCGATCTCCGCCTTTCGTAGCGGACCGCGCTGCATGTACTGCGGCTTGCCGTCGTGCTCGGTGTCTTCGTCGAAGCTCGGCGGTCGGTATTTCGGAACCGGGAGGTTGTCGAAGCGGTCGTCGTCGGCCGGGAGATGCGGGTCCTTCGGCGAGTAGATCGCGAAGAACGGTTCGTCGGCGGGCGTCGTGTCGATGAAGTGCTGGACGTAGTTGCCGAGAATGTCGGGCGCGTATCCGGTGAACTTCGTCTCGCGCCCGTTGACGTCGATGTACGGGTTCTTCTCGGCCGAGTGGCCGCGCCCGTAGCAATACGCCTCGTCGAACTGCGACAGGTCTTCGTACCGGCACGGCTGGCTGTTCAGGTACTTGCCCGCGAGCAAGGTGCGGTAGCCCTGATCGTGGAACGCCTGCACGATGTTCGGACGCGTCAGCACATCGAGGTTCTTCGCGACGCCGCTGTCGGTCGCGTTCAGGCCGGTGAACATCTGGGCGCGCGACGGGCAGCACAACGACGTGTCGACGTAGGTGCGGTCGAACAGCACTCCTTGGTCGACCAACTGCGAGAACACGTGCGGCATCACCGTGCGGTCGAACGTCGAACCGGTCTGGTCGTCGGCGACCAGCAACAGGACGTTCGGATGACTGTTGGGCGCCGCGACCCGCGCCGGCGACGCCGACGTCGACGGCATGCGCCCGGTCGCGATCACGCAGACCGATGCGACCGCCAAGCCGACCGCGAGCGCCCGCCGCACCGACCCGCGCTGTGAGTTGTGCATCGTCCCCGCCCCCACAACGCTCCGCCCGAATACGACGGACCGTAGCACCGCGGCCACAAATCGTCACAATGTCGGTGAGGGCCGCCCCTGGCAGCATGGGCACCGTGACCGACCTCGCACTCCCGTACTTCCTCGCCCGCCCCGCGGTGGATCCACCGTGGCCGGGCGTCGTCGTCATCCACGAGGGCAACGGCATCAGCGCGCAGCTGTTGCGCGTCTGTCAGCGGCTGGCGACCGCGGGCTACGCCGCGATCGCGCCGGACCTGTTCTTCCGCGCCGGCGGGAGCGAGGCGGGCGACTTCGCGACGCTGATGGGCTCGATGCGACCCGAGCAGGTGCGCGCCGACCTCGACGGCGCGGCCGCGACCTTGCGCGCGCTCGGCGCGGACTGCGTGGGCGTGACCGGCTTCTGCATGGGCGGGCTGCTCACCTACCGCAGCGCGCTCGAGGGCGACACGTTCGCGGCGGCGGTCGGCTTCTACGGTGCGCGCATCGCGCAGGAGCTCGGCACCCCGCGCTGCCCGACGCTGCTCCTGTTCGGCGGGCGCGATCCGTACATCCCCGAGGCCGACATCGCGGCCGTCGTCGCGCACCATCCGGAGACCGTCGTGTACCCCGAGGCGACGCACGGCTTCATGCGCGACGGATCCGAGAGCTACGACGAGGCCGCGGCGACCGACGCGTGGGCGCGCCTGCTCGGACACTTCGCGCAGCACCTGCAGAGCTGAACGGCGGAGTCGCCGAACCGCTACAGGCGCAGCTCGCGGCCCGGCGCGCCGATCAGCGCGGGCTCGTTCACCCAGTCGACACCGGCCACGTCGATGTAGAGCTCGATCTCGTTGCCGTCGGGATCGAGGATGTACAGGCTGTGCGTCACCGTGTGATCGGTCGCGCCGACGATCGTGGTGCCGGTCTCGCGCAGACGCGCGACTGCGGCGCGCAGGTCGTCGTCGGTGTCGCCGACCTTGAGACCGAAGTGATACAGGCCGACGTGGCGCCCCTGCGGCAACGCCTGCGCGTCCTCGCCGACCTCGATCAGGAGCAGCTCGTGGTGCGTGCGGCCCGACGAGAACGCGGCCGCCGGGAAGCCGACCGAGCGGCCGCCCTCGGGGAGGATCTGCCGCCACCCGAGCACGTCGCGGTAGAAGGTCGCCGACCGATCGAGGTTGCGCACGTAGAGGACGAGGTGACCGAGCTCTTTGACTTCCATCGGGCCGCTCCCTTCGAGTCCGGCCTCCAACGGGCCGGCACCGCGCGCCATTCCCGAGGCTACGGCGTGATCACCATCTTCCCGACAATGCGTCGCTCGGCGAGATCGGTGAGCACGCGACCCGTGTCCGCGAGCGGCGCCGACGCGGGCTCGACCGGATGGAGGTCGCCGTGCGCGGCGAGCGCGAAGAGCTCGGCTTCGAGCTCCTCCTGCTCCTCGCGGTTGCGCATCGCCCAACCGCCCCAATCGACACCGACCACCGTGCGGTTGTTCAGCAGCACCTGGTTCAAGGGCAGCGTCGGGATCGTTCCCGACGCGAATCCGACGACGAGGTAACGACCGCCGGGTTTCAGCGCGCGCAGCGCGGGCTCCGCGTGCGTGCCACCGACGATGTCGACGACGAGATCGACGCCACCGTCGGAGAGCTCCCGCGCGCGCGTCTTCAGGTCTTCTTCCTCGTACGCGATGGTCGCGAACGCGCCCTGCGCCTGCGCGCCCGCAAGCTTCTCCTGCGTCGACGCCGCCGCGATCGCGCGCAGGCCGAACGCGCGCCCGAGGTCGATGGTCGCGAGACCGATGCCGCCACCCGCGCCGAGCACGAGCATGGTCTCGCCTTCGCGCAGCGTCGTGCGGCGCCGGAACGCGAACAACATCGTCTCGTAGCTCTGCACGAATGTCGCGGCCTGACCGAACGTCATCGAATCGGGCACCGCGCGCAACGCACGCGCGTCGACCTCGGCGAGCTCCGCGAACGCGTTCATGCCGGTCGTCGCGGTGACGCGGTCGCCGACCGACCAGCCGGTCACCCCTTCTCCGATCGCGGTGATCTCGCCCGCCAGCTCGGTACCGGGCGTGAACGGTGGCGGGAGCTTGATCTGGTACTTGCCCTGCACGAGGAGCGCGTCGACGAAATTCACACCCGCGGCGCGCACCGCGACGACGACCTTCCCGCCGCGCGCCTCGGGCGCGTCGACCTCCTCGATCTCCACCCGGTCAGGAGGTCCGAGCTCACGGCACACGACTCGACGCATGGCCGGCACTCTAGGAGCCGTCACACGGTCGCATGCTTGCTCGGCTCGTCACGGCGCGAGCGACGAGCCGCTCTGACCGCGCACCTGCTCCGGGCCCTCAAACACTCAGGTTGTGCACGATCGCGCGCTCGATCTCCGCGCTCGTGTCGGCGTCGGTGACCTTCCGGCCGTGGCGGTCGACGACGTAGAACGCGTCGACGACCTGTGCGCCGAGCGTCTGCACGCGCGCCGATCGGATGTCGACGTCGAGCTCGGCGAGCGCGCGCGTGATGCGATACAGCACGCCGATGCCGTCGCTCGCGTGCACGTCGATGACGGTCGCGGCGAGCGACGCGTCGTTGTCGAACTTCACCGTGGCGGTGCGCGGCCGCCACGCGGTTGCGCGCTGACGGCCCGCGTACGCGCGCGCCCGATCGGCGACGCGCGCTTGCAGCGCGAGGCGGCCATCGAAGGCGCGCAGCAGGTCGCGTTCGACGCGGTCCCACGGCGCCGCGTCGCGCACCGGATCGTTCACGTGGAACTCGGCGAGCGCGCGCCCGTCGTCGGTCGAGTGCGCGGACGCGGAGACGACGTCGAGGCCGTGCAGCGCGAGGACTCCCGACACCTTGCTGAAGACGCCCGCGCGGTCGTCGGTCATCACCGTGAGCACGTCGCCCGCGGCTTCGATCACGGTGCCCGCTCGCGCGAGCTGCGCGAGGTGCAATTCGCTCGGAAAAACGGGCACGATGATGCCCGCGGGCTCGCCGCCCTCGAGCACGTGCGTCACCCGCTCGACGAGCAGCGCGACGAGCTGCGCCTTGGCCGGACCCCACGCCGCCGGACCGGTCGCGAGCGAGTCGGCTTCGGTGAGCGCAGCCAACAGCTGGAGCGCGCCCACCGACGAGACCTGCTCGGCGACCCGCGCCGAGGTCGCGGGGTCGTCGAGGTCGCGTCGCAGCGCGACCTCCGACAGCAGGAGATGGTTGTGCACGAGCTCGGCGAGCACGTCGACATCGGTTGGCTCGAAGCCGAGGCGCACACCGACGGTGTGCGCGAGCTCGACGCCGACTTCGGTGTGATCGCGCGTGTCGACCTTGCCGAGGTCGTGCAGGAGCGCGGCGACCACCAGGAGGTCGGGACGTTCGACGCGACCCGCGAACGACGCCGCGCGCGCCACGGTCTCGAGCAGGTGCCGGTCGACCGTGTAGCGGTGATACGCGTTGCGCTGCGGACGCGACCGCACCGGCGCCCACTCGGGAAGGATCCGCACCCACAGGTCGCGGTGGTCGAAGGCCTCGATCACCGGGATCGCGGACGCGCCCGCGAGCAGCAGGCCGACGAACTGATCGCGCGCCGACCGCGGCCACGGATCGGGCAATGTGTGCGCTTCCGCGACGAAGCGATCGAGCGACATGCGGTCGATCACCGCTCCCGAACGCGCCGCGGTCGCCGCCGCGCGCACGAGGAGCACCGGGTCCTCGGCCGGACGCGCCGACGGATCGAGGTGCACGTCGCCGTCGCGCATCACGAGGCCGTCGCTGAGCGGCCGGTTGCGGCGGCCCACCCGTCCGAGCGGGCCGCGGGGCGTGCGGAGCCACGACCTCACGCGCCGCCACGCGTCGTCGCTCGTCCAGGCGATCGAGCGGGCGGCCGACGCGATGTGCGCCATGAAGACGTCGGCGTCGTCGAAGCCGAGAGCCGCCGCGACCGCATCCTGCTCCTGCAGCGCGAGGACGTTGCTCGGTCGGCCGGTACGACGGTGCAGCTCCACGCGCGCGTCGAGGAGCACCTCGTAGGCCGCGTGCATCGCGACCGCGTCGTGCTCGAACAGCACCTCACGCGCCATCTCGGCCCACTGCAACGCGTGCACGTCGCGCAGGCCACCGCGCCCTTCCTTGAGGTCGGGCTCGAGCATGAACGCGACTTCACCCGCTTGCGCGTGACGCGAATCGACGCGGTCGGCGAGCTCGGTCAGCCACTTGCGCGACTTCTGCTCCCATTGCCGCTTCGCCTTCGACGCGAGGTCGTCGGTGAGCGTGGAGTCGCCGGCGAGGTGGCGCGTGCTGAGCAACGCGGTCGCGGAGTCCATGTCGCTCTCGGCGAGCGTCAGCGCTTCGCGCACCGTGCTCACGCTGTGCCCGAGCTTCAGTCCTGTGTCCCAGATCGGGTACCAGACCCGTTCGGCGATGGCCGCGATGTCGCGCCGGCCCGCGTGCACGAGCATGACGTCGAGATCGCTCTGCGGGCAGAGCTCGGAACGCCCGTACCCGCCGATCGCGACGAGCGCGCAGCCGTCGCCGACGCCGGTCTCGGCGACCGCGCGCTCGAACAACGACGTCAGCCACTGATCGATGAGCGCGCTGTGACGCGCGCACCACCGGGATCCGGTCAGCGTGTCGTCGGCCAGCAGCGGACCCCGCTCGAGCTGCACCGCGCCAACGGTACGAGATTGGGACGCGAACCGCGCTCGCAAGACTCGTACCCGCAAGGACGGGCGGGTCGCTTCGCGGCCCGTCCGAGTCGATCCCATCCGGCGTCAGGAGCGCGCGACAGAAAGAGGTCAGAAAGCCGCAGCGATCCGTTCACAGTCCCAACACGGATGCGAAATCCCGGCTTCTTACCTTCACGGCCATGTTCACACGCCTGAAGCGACTCAAGAACAAGGACAACCGAAGGCTCATCGGGACCCTGCTCGCCGGCAAGATGACGGCGGTCGTGATCCTGCTCGGCCTGATGAAGGGCGCGGATTGGTATTTCAACTCCGCGGCGGGGGCAGCGACGGGCGTGGTGCAACATCACGCCAACGACTTCGTCAGCCCGATCAACACGGTCTGGGTGTTGGTGACCGCGTTCCTGGTCTTCTTCATGCAGGCCGGGTTCATGGGCCTCGAAGCCGGATTCGCACGATCACGCGAGACGGTGAACGTCCTCATGGAGTGCGTGTTCGACACGTGCCTGTGCGGGCTCCTGTACTGGTCGATCGGCTTCGCGTTCCAGTTCGGTGTCGGCAACGGCTTCATCGGACACCAGTACTTCTTCCTGCACGGCATGACGGCCGGGTACGGCACCACGGGCGTCGCGTTCCTGGCGTTCTGGCTGTTCCAGTTCGCCTTCGCCGACACGGCATCGACCGTGACGTCGGGCGCGATGGTCGGCCGCACCGGCTTCAAGGGCGACATCCTCTACAGCATCTGCGTCTCGGGCTTCATCTACCCGATCTTCGGCCACTGGGTCTGGGGTCCCGGCGGCTGGCTCGAGAACTCCGGCGGCATGATCCTCAAGCACATGGGCGACGGCGTCTTCTTCCGTGACTTCGCCGGCTCCACCGTGGTGCATACCGTCGGCGGCGCGGTCGCACTGGCCGGCGCGATCATCCTCGGCCCTCGCCTCGGTCGCACGTTCAAGCGCGACGGTGGCGGCCCAATGCCGGCGCACGACCTCACGTGGGGTGCGATCGGCGGCGTGATCCTGTGGTTCGGCTGGTACGGGTTCAACCCGGGTTCGACGCTGTCGGCGATGGACTGGGAAGGCATCGGCCGGGTGTCGATGAACACCACGATCGCGGCATGCGCCGGCGGCATGGTGGCGGTGCTGTTCGTGTACCCGATGACGAAGAAGTGGGACCTCGGCATCTCGGTGAACGGGTTCCTCGGCGGCCTGGTCGCCATCACCTGCCCGTGTTATTGGGTGTCGCCGTTCGGTGCCGTGATGATCGGCGCGGTCGCCGGCATCGTCGTGCCCCTCGGCATCAACTTCCTCGAGCACATGCGTATCGACGACCCGATCGGCGCGGTGCCGGTGCACATGTTCGCCGGTATCTGGGGAACGTTGAGCCTCGGGTTGTTCGCCACCGGGCAGTACGGCGTGCCGACACCCGACGGTGCCGATACGTCGACGACGGTGAAGGGCCTGTTCTACGGCGGCGGTGTGCACCAGCTCGGTGCGCAGTTGGTCGGCAGCATCACGTGCATCATCGTGGTGATGGGCGTCGCGCTGCTCATCATGCTCGGCATCAAACAGATCCGAGGCAGCTGGACCTTGCGCATCGACAAGGACGGCGAGCTCGAGGGTCTCGACATCGTCGAGCACGGCACACCGGCCTATCACGTCGAGTTCGGTTACGGCATGAGCTATACGACACCCACGGGAACGTCCGTGATCGGCGGTGGCGGGGCTCCCTCGTCGATCACCATCTCCGAGCCCGAACCCGAGAAGGTTTGAGGAGAGAACGATGGCGCATCTCGTGACCGCAATCATCAAACCGTTCAAGCTCGACGAGGTGAAGGAGGCGCTGCGCGGTGCCGGCGTGATCGGTCTCACCGTCAGCGAGATCCAGGGCTTCGGCCGGCAAGGCGGCAAGACCGAGGCCTTCCGAGGCAACGAGTACAAGGTCGAGTTCGTGCCCAAGGTGAAGATCGAGGTGCTCATCGACTCGACCGATGTCGACAAGGTGCTCGAGCTCATCGGAACGAGTGCACGCACCGGCAAGATCGGCGACGGGAAGATCTGGGCGGTGGCCGTCGATCGGCTCATGCGCGTCCGCACCGGCGAGCTCGGCGACGAGGCCTTGTAACCGCGAGCGAGAGCAATTCCCATTCGCACGTCCATCGGTAGGGAGCGTCCCCCGACTCCCTACCATGGGCGTGCGATGGAGCAGGCTGCGCGACTCCGAGTGGCGTTGGGTCTGAACCTCGCGCTCGTGGTCGCGCAGGTGATCGGCGGCCTGTTCACGCACTCGATCGGCCTCGTCGCCGACGCCGGCCACAACCTCACCGACGTCGCCGCGCTCGGGCTCGCGCTGCTCGCCGTGCACCTCGTCGAGCGTCCGAGCAACGAGCGCCGCAGCTTCGGCTACCACCGCAGCACGATCCTCGCCGCCCAGGCGAACGCCGCGGCGCTGATCGTCGTCACCGTGATCGTCGGGCTCGAAGCGATCCGCCGCCTCGTCCATCCGCACAGCATCCACGCGGGGCCCGTGATCGCGATCGCCGCGGGTGCAACCGTCTGCAATCTCATTGCCGCGCGCGTGCTCGACGACCACTCGCACGACCTCAACCTGCGCGGCGCGTGGCTGCACATGGTGGCCGACGCGCTGTCGTCGGCCGGCGTGGCGGTCGCCGCGGTGGTGATCGTCGCGACCGGCGGTCACGACTGGCTCGACGCGGCCGTGTCGCTCGTCATCGCAATCGTGATCGCCGTGCGCGCGGTACAACTCCTCGGCGCGACGACGAGCGTGTTGCTGGAGTCGACGCCGTCGGACGTCGACCCGGCGGCCGTGAGCACCGCGATCGCGGCCATGCCCGGCGTCGAGGCCGTGCACGACCTGCACGTGTGGAGCCTGTCGTCGGAATACCGAGCGCTGTCGGCGCACATCGTGCTCGACGGACAGCCGTCACTCGCCGACGCGCAGCAGCGGTCCGATGCGGTGAAGCAGATGCTCGCCGACGACTTCGGCATCGCGCACGCGACGCTCGAACCGGAAGCCGAGGTGTGCGGTCCCGGCGCCGACGAGCCCTGCGCACCGTCCTTCTGGTCGGGCTCGCACGCTCACCCGACGTGACGCGGGTGGGAGCAGCCGACGTCGCGTGCTCGCTGGGCTCGCCGCTCGACGGAGCCTGCCGCACTATCCCCGGATCGCGGAGACCGCGGTGATGATCGCGAGGACCATGAGGATCGCGGCCATGCCTCGGCGCAGCATCCTGACGTTCACCCAGCGCATGAGGCCCTGACCGCCGACGACTGCGATCAGCGCGACGCTCCAGAGCGCGAGCGTCGCGCCGAGCCCGACCGAGAGCGCCGAGTGGTAGTGCGCGGCGAGGTTGGCGGTCAGGATCTGCGTCAGGTCACCCCACTCGGCGACGAAGATCACCGCGAACGCGGTCGTCGCCACCTGACGGTGCGTCATGCTCTCGCGCTCGATGAGGTCGATCTCGTCGTCGCTGCTCTCGAGCAGCGCCCAGATCGCGCCGCCGAGGAACAGCGCGGCGACGACGGCTTCGAGCGCGCGGTGCGGCACGAGATGGAAGAGGCCGACACCGATCGTCGTCGCGATCACCACGTGCACGAGGAACGCGCTCGCCGCGCCGAGCCACACCGCGCGCGGATGCCCGCGCGTGCCGAGCACGAGCGACGCGAACATCGTCTTGTCGGGGAGCTCGCCGAGGAAGATCACCGGGAAGACGGCGAGCACGATCGACGGATGCACCGTCCGAACCTACGGGATCGCCGACCAGCCCCACGCGCCGACGTACTCGAGCGTCGCGACCGCCATGATCGCGAAGCTCGGCGGCACCGATCCGTCGAGGTACGTGACCACGAGGCCGATCCAGACGGCCGTGACGGCGAGCGCGGCGGCGAGCGCGAGGCCGCGCCACGGCCGGTTCGTGAGGCGCTGCGCCGCGCCCGCGGGTGCCGCGACCAGTCCCACGAGCAGCAGCGCGCCGACCGCTTGACTCGCCTCCGCCGCCGCGACGCCGACGAGCACGAGGAAGCCGATACCGAGCGCGCGCACCGGCACGCCCCGCGCCGCGGCGACCGCCTCGTCGATGCTGGCGAAGAGGAGCGGTCGCGCGACGAGCAGGATCACCGCGCAGGCGCCGAGTCCGACGATCGCGGCGAGCCGCGCCTCGCTCGCGCTGAGCCCGAGGATCGAGCCGAACAGCACGTTGACGCTCGCGGCGCCGTTCCCCGCACTGCGCGACCCCGACGTGAACAGGGTCTGGAACAGCACGCCGAGGCCGAGGACCCACGTGAACACCGTGCCGATCACGACGTCGTCGGCGCGACCGCGCGGCCCGAGCACGCCCATGCCGAGCGCGACCGCGATCGTCACGACGAACAACCCGAGTCGCAGGTCGACACCGAGCGCGAGCGCGCCGAGCGCGCCCGTGAACGCGGCGTGGCTCAACGCGTCGCCGCTGAAGACCTGGCTCCGCAACACGACGAAGTACCCGACGACACCGGAGGCGAGCGCGATCGCCGTCCCCGCGACGAAGGCGTGGCGCATGAACGGGTGCGAGAGGATCTCCGTGAGCCCCGTGCCCGGCGCGGTCGCGAGCAACGCGTTCATCGCACCGCCCGCACGATCGCGCGACCGGCGTGCGCGAGCGCGTACGCGGCGAACGCGATCGTCGTGATCCAGAAGCCGAGCGGATAGCTCGAGTAGAAGCCGATCCCGAGACCGAGCCAGGTGACGAGCAGTGCGACGACAACTGCGAGGCAGAGGCCCGCGACGGGTCGCGCGGTGATCGTCTGCGCGGTCGCGGCCGGCACGACGAGCAGCGCGAACACGAGCAGTGAGCCGGTGATCTGACTCGCGGCCGCGACCGCGACGCCGAGCGAGATGAGGAAGACGAACGACAGCAGCCGCACCGGAACCCCGCGCGCGCTCGCGACGTCGGGGTCGATCGATGCGAACAGCAGCGGCCGCGCGATGCATGCGAACACCGCGAGCAGGAGCACGGCCACGACGAGCAGCGTGATCACCTGCGCGTCGGTGACCCCGAGAAAGCTCCCGAACAGCAGCGCGCTGAACCCGTTCACGAGTCCGCCGTAGAGGCTCGCGAACAGGAACCCGCACGCGAGCGCGAACGCCTGGAGCGTGCCGATGGCCGCGGACTCGGAGTCGAAGCCGCGCCGCGTTGCGGGCTGGACGCCACCGATCACGAGTGCCGCCGCGATGCAGAACGCGAAGTAGCCCGCGATGGCCGACATCCCGATCCAGATCGCGCCGGCCGCGCCCGGGAACCCGACGACTGCGAGCGTGTGGCCCGCGAACGTGTCGCGTCGCAGCACCATGAACCATCCGACGACCGCGGCGACGATCGCGACGACCGTGCCGGCGCGCAAGGCGTTGAGCATGAAGTGGAATGCGAGCGCGTTGCGAACGTCGTCGACGACGTTCGGCGTGATGCGCACCGCGGCCTCAATGGGCATGGCTGTGGTGGTGCATCTCGGGGTGATACGTCGTGGCGTCCGAGTGCCCGACGACGACGAGCTGGCCATCCGACGTCTGCAGCACCTCGATCGGTGTGCCGTACAACTCGCTCAAGCGCGCGCTGGTGATGACGTCGCGCGGCTCGCCGCACGCCGCGCTGCCTCCCGCGAGGTACACGACGAGATCGAGGAAGCCGATGATCGGGTTCACGTCGTGCGCGACGATCAGCACGGTCACGCCCTGCTCGCAGATCTGCTCGATGAGCGCGGCGACACCGGCCTGACTCGGCAGGTCGAGACTGTCGAGCGGTTCGTCGAGCAGCAACAGCTTGGGCCGGCGCGCGAGCGCCTGGGCGATGAGCAGCCGCTGCTGCTCGCCGCCCGAGCACTCGCCGATCGGCCGGCGCGCGTACGCCGACGCGCCGACGAGGTCGACGAGCTCGTCGATCCGCTGTTCACGCTCGTGTCGAGCAGTCGTGCGCCACGGCAACGGCACGCCCCACCGATCGCCGTCGAGCCCGAGGCGCACGATGTCGACACCGCGAATGCGGAGCGCCGGATCGAAGCTGCGGCGCTGCGGCAGGTAGCCGACGTCGGCGGCGCGCGCGCCCGGCTCGTGGCCGAGCACGCGCACCGTGCCCGCGCGCGTCGGAACCAGCCCGAGCAGGGCCTTGAGGAGCGTCGACTTGCCGGCGCCGTTCGGCCCGAGGATCGCGGCGAACTGCCCGGCCTCGACGTCGAGGTCGACGCCGTGCCACACCGTTCGCCCGCCGACCGCGACGGCCGCGTCCCGCAGCTGCACCGCGACATCGCTCATGATCCGCTCCCTTCACGCGCGTGCACGCGTGCGAGCGCGTCCCGCAACGCGCGCAGCTGCGCAACCTGCCAGGTCTGGAACGTCGCACCCTTCGGCGTCAGCGTCTCCGTGACGGTGACGATCGGGATGCCGTTGTGCTCCGCCGCGTCGACGAGTCGCTGCACGTCGGGCGTCGCGTTCTGCCGGTTGAACACGAAGACTTCGATCGCGTGCTCGTCGATCTGACGGGTGACGACCGCGGTGTCGCGCGCGGTCGGCTCGTTGCCCTCGGCGACGGCATCGAGGAACGCGCTCGGCGTCTCGAGCCGCACGCCGAGCGCGTGGAAGAGCGGCACGACGATGCTCTCGGACGCGCCGACCGGCACGTCGGCGTCGGCGCGCCGGATCTGCGCGATCAGCGAGTGGTACTCGGCGAGACCCGTCGTCTCCAGGTCCGCGCGCCGGCGTGCGAAATAGTCGGCGTCACGCGGATCGAGGCGCGCGAGGTCCGCCGCGATGCGCTCGATGACGCGGTCGACGACGCTCGGCGAGTACCACTGGTGCGGGTTGCCGCCGACGTTCACGTCGACCGCCCGGCCGACGTCGAGCACGACCCGACCCGATTCGGGATCCGCGTCGAGCAGCTTGCGCGCCCACGAGTCGTAACCGACGCCGTTGAGGATCACGTACTGCGCGGTCGCGATCGCACGCGCGTCCGAGGGCGTCGCCTCGTAGTCGTGCGGGTCGGTGGCGGGGTCCTCGATGATCGTGCTGACGTCGGCCCGGTCGCCCGCGACCTGCCGGGCGAGGCTGCCCCAGAAGTTCTCGGCCGCGACGACCTGGATCCGACCGCCGCTCCGTTCGAGCGCGGAAGGGCTGGTCGCGCAGCCCGTGAGCAACGCCACGGCAAGGAGGGCGGCGGCCGTCCGCATGCCCCCGAACCTAGAGTGAGAATCATTCCCATTGCAAGCGCGACCCGACCGTATCCTCCGAGCCCCCGCCAACGTTCACCCTCTCGAAATGTGATGCGAACCGTCGCGAGTGGGGTCCCGGGGGTTGCTCGCCACCCGGGATCCCATTCGCCGTGCGCGCGTAGGGTGTCGCCGATGCGAGCGAACGGTGTGCGCGCGGCGTGGGATGCCGATCGCGCGGCGCTCGGCGCCTGGCTCACGATTCCCAGCGGCTTCTCCGCGGAGATCGTGGCGCACGCCGGCTTCGACTGGGCGTGTGTCGACATGCAGCACGGCGTCATCGACTACGCGCAGATGGTCGTCATGCTGCAGGCGATGTCGGAGACCGACGTGACGCCGCTCGTGCGCGTGCCGTGGAACGAGCCCGGCATCATCGGCAAGTCCCTCGACGCCGGCGCGCGCGGTGTCATCGTCCCGATGGTGAACTCGGTTGCCGATGCGGAGCGCGCCGTGCGCGCGTGCCGCTATGCGCCGATCGGCGCCCGCAGCTACGGACCGCTGCGCGCCAACCTCTCGGTCGGCTTCGACTACTTCGAGCACGCCAACGCCGATGTTCTCTGCATCGTGATGATCGAGACGCGCGAAGCGGTCGCCGACGTCGACGCGATCCTCTCGGTGCCCGGCATCGACGCCGTGTACGTCGGGCCCGCCGACCTCAGCATCACGCTCGGCCTGGCGCCCGCACCCGATCACGACGCGGCGATCTTCAGCGACGCGATCACCCGCATCGTCGAGTCGTGCCTCGCGCACGGCGTGGTGCCCGGGATCGCGGGGCACCAGGGCACGGCGCCCAAGCGGGTCGAGCAGGGCTTCCGGCTCGTCGAGGTCGCGTCGGACGCCCGCCTGCTCGGCATGGCTGCGGGCGAAGCGCTGCAGGCCGTCTCCGGCTCGGGAACCGCGCGCTCGGCGTACCTCTGATGTCGGCCGTCGTGTCGGCGGTCGCGCTCGGCGCGCCCCACACGGAGCTGCTCGCGGGTTGGGAGCTCGAGGTCGTCGATCTCCTGCGCGCCGGCGACGCGGAGCTCGAAGCTGCGCTCCGCGAGACCGAGGCGCTGCTCGTCAACTCCCATTTCCCCGTCGACGCGCGCGTGCTCGGGTTTGCGCCCCGGCTGCGCGCGATCAGCACGGTGAGCGTCGGCTTCGACCACATCGACGTGCGCACCGCCGCGCAGCGGTCGATCACCGTGACGACGACGCCGGTGCTGAGCGACGCGGTCGCCGACCTCACGCTCGCGCTCATCACGATGACACTGCGCCGGCTGCGCGAGACCATCGACGACCTCAGCCGCGGCGTGTGGCGCAACGAGATCCTCGGCCACGACGTGCGCGGCCAGCGGCTGTTGCTCATCGGGTTCGGTCGCATCGCACGCGAGGTCGCGGCGCGGGCGCTCGCCGCCAAGATGACCGTGTGCACGTACGACGTCCGCACCGAAATCGCGCCGATGGCCGGCGTCGATCGGGTGGCGACGCTTGCCGAAGGGCTCGCGGCGGCCGACATCGTGTCGCTGCACGTCGACCTCAACCCCTCGACGCATCATCTGATCGATGCCGACGCGCTCGCGCGCATGAAGCCCACGGCGATCCTGATCAACACCGCGCGCGGTGGCGTCGTCGATCAGGACGCGCTGCGGCGCGCGCTGTCGAACGGCGACATCGCCGGCGCCGGGCTCGACGTGCTCGAGACCGAGCCACCCGATGCCGACGACCCGATCCTGCATCTCCCGAACGTCGTCGTCCTCCCGCACATCGGCTCGGCGACCGTCGAGACGCGCCTCGCCATGCTCGACTGCGCGGTCGACAACCTCGTCGCCTGCCTGCGCGGCGAGGCCTGCGCCAACGCGCTGGCACTGCTCCCGCCCGAGCTCTAGTTCCGCTCCGCCCGACAGCGCCCCGACCCGCTCGAGGCGCCTCATTGGCCCTTGGCGCGGACTCTTCGAAGCATTACTTTCGAAAGAATGGCTTCGAAGCGCCCATCGAGCACGCCCCGCCCTGACCACTTCGTCACCGACGACGGCGCGCTCCGCGCACTCGCACATCCCTTGCGGCTCTCGTTGCTGGAGGTTCTGGCGACCGAGCGCCGCGCCACCGCGACCCGATGCTCCGAGCTGCTCGGCCCGAGCCCTTCCGCCTGCTCGTTCCATCTCCGCGTGCTCGCCCGCCACGGCTTCATCGAGGAGGCACCCGGCGGAATCGGTCCGGAACGGCCCTGGTGTCTGACCGACGAGGACTTCGCGTTCTCCGATACGGCTCCGCGTGAGCCGGAAGGCGTCGAGGCGGCGCGCACGGCCGGTCGCGCGTTCGTGCACCGCGAGATGGCTCGCTTCCTCGCCTGGCCGCAGGCACGCGAGCGCTACCCGAAGGCGTGGCAGCGAAACGCGAGCGTGATGTTCGGTTCGATCGCGTACCTGACCCGCGCCGAGCTCGACGAGTTCCACTCCGACTTGCGAGTGCTGCTCGAGCGCTACGAAGACCGACTGCGCGACCCGGCGACGCGGCCTCGTGGGTCTCGACCCGTGCGTCTGCTCGGTGTCACCGTCCCGATGACATACGAATCGCCGCGGCATTGAGTCATGGGCGCGCTGGCCGACCGGCCGTTCCGCCGCTTCTTCCTCGCCCAGACGCTCTCAACCTTCGGCGACACCGCGATGTACCTCGCGATGGCGATCTGGGTGAAGGAGCTGACGCACAGCAACGCGGCCGCCGCCGCGGTCATCTTCGCGATCACTGCGGGCGCCCTGTTCGCACCGCTCGCGGGGTTCGTCGCCGATCGCGTCCCGAGGCTCCGCTTGACGATCGTCGTCGATCTCACGACGAGCGGACTCGTCCTCGCGCTCCTGGGTGTGCGCAATCGCGAAGGCGTCTGGATCGTCTACACGGTCGCGGTCCTCTACGGCCTGTCGCTGACGATCCTCAATGCGGCGCGCAGCGGTCTGGTACGGGACCTGCTTCCCGACGCGCTGCTCGGGCCGGGAAACGCTTCGTTGCAGACGATGGCGCAGAGCATGCAGCTCGCAGCGCCGCTCGTCGGAGCGGGTCTGTTCGCCGCCGTCGGTGGGCGGGCCGTGGCCGTGATCGACGCGGCAACGTTCGTCGTCGCGGCCGCGCTGCTCTCGAGGGTCGACGGGGCCGAGACGCGCGCGCGCCACGAACCGGAAACCCTCGCCCGAGAGCTCTCCGCCGGCATCGCCTACGTGCGCCGCACACCGATCCTGCGCCAACTCGTGCTCTGCGAGCTCGCCGTGTGCTCAGTTCTGGGCTTCTTCGAGCCCCTGACCTTCGCCGTCGTCGATCAGGGTCTCCACCGCCGTCCGACCTTCGTCGGCGTCCTGGTCTCGGTGAGCGGCGTCGGCGCGGTCGCGGCCGGGCTCGTCGCCGCGGCCGTGTTGCGCCGCCTCGCCGAGCCGCGCACCTATGCGATCGCGGTCCTGCTGTTCGCGGTGTCGGCCGCGGCGCAGATTCCGCACAGCCTCGCACTGGTCGTGGTCGGAAGCTTCGCCGCCGGCGCGGGCCTCACGTGGTCGAACATCGCGATCGCCAACGCGCGGCAGCGATACTCACCCCGCCACCTCCAAGGGCGAGTGGCGGCGGCGACGAACATGACGACGATCGCCCAGACGCTCTCGATCGCCGTCGGCGCCGTGCTCATCGACGTGATCGACTACCGCGTTCTTCTCGCGCTGATGACCGCCGTGTTCATCGCGGCTGCCGTCCCGCCACTCGTCCGCGCGCGAACCTTCGACTTCGATGAGCTGACGACCTAGCACCGGGCCGCGCCATCTCGCGCGCCGAAACGCCCATTTGCGCGTTGCTTCCATTTGGACACATCGCGCAAATGGACTTTCCGGAGCCACGGGCGCGCGGTTCCGCGGAGCCGCCCGACGGGCCGGCGACAGTCCGAGTCAGGAAGTCGAACGCGGGCGCACGCTCACGACCGCGTGCGCCGCGACGCGGTCGAGGCCCGTGTCGCGCACCTCGACGCGCAGCACGACGCCGTCGGCGCGCTCGCCGACGACCATGGCGGACGCGCGCACCGGACCGACGCGCGACGGCGAGAGAAAGTGCAGCGCGACGTCGGAGGTCACGAGCGCGTCGGGAGCCGTACCGAGCACGGCCGCGGCCGCGCGCTCCGACGCGAAGTCGACCAACGCGGCCGTGACACCGCCGTGCACGATCCCCCACGGGTTGCGCACGCCGTCGACCGCGTCGAGCTCGACCACGCCGGCCGGCTCGCCCTCGACATCGCGGATCCCGAGCCAGTCGACGAACGAGGGCAGCGTGCCGTCGGGTGGCGGCGCCTGCATGTGCGCGGGCCGCGGCCAGCGCGGCGGACCGCCCTCGGGGATGAGCACCGCCGACGTGAGCACCGCATCGCCGACGATCGCGCCCTCGCGGCCGGCGTCCGTGACCCGGATGTCGGTGACGATCGCGGCCTTGCCCGCGCGCAACACCGTCGAACGCAGCCGCAGCGGGCCGACGACGACCGGTGGCGCGATCGTGAGCGTGAGGTTCGTCGACACGACCCAACCGTCGGGCAGCGCCGCGAGCCCGGCGCAGAACCCGCCGACGTTGTCGCACAGCGTGAGCAGCGCACCGGAACGGATACCGCCGCCCGGCGCACGCAGGTGATCGTGCAGCGGTGAGCTCGCCTCGCCGATGACCTCGCCCTGCTCCCAGTCGCCGACCTCGTGCAGGTCGACACCGACGAACCGCGCGACGCTCCGCCCTTCGTCCGTGATCTCCATCAGATCCTCGTCGCCGCGACGCGCGCCACGGTGGTCCGGCGTGAGGCGCCGGCGTCGAACAGCTCGACCCGCGCGCTCCCCCACTCGGGCGCGACACCGAGCACCTCGGCGGACGCGCGGATCGGCCCTTCGCGCGCCAGTGCCAAGTACGTGATCTGCAGGCCGACGGGCGCGAGCGCAACGCCGGCCGCGGACGACAGCGCGAGCTCGGCCGCGCGCTCGGCGATCGTCGCGACGACACCGCCCTGAACCGCGCCGAGCGAGTTCTCGACGTAGCCGCTCGGGACGAGCTCGACGTGACCGCACGCCCCGTCGACCGTGCGGATGCCGAGCGCGTCGAGCACGCCAGTCGTGAAACCGGACCCGTCGCCGCCGCCGAGGAACGACTGCGGGCCGCGCACGCGATCGACCGGCATCACCGGATTCGAGTCGCGTCGCGGGAGCACCGCGAACGTCATCGTCGCGAGGCCGAGCTCGGCGGAGCCGACGCGCAGGTCGACCGCGATCACGACCGTCGAGCGACCGGCGCGCAGCACGCGTCCGCGCGCGTCGATCGTCGACGCGTCGGTCGGCGTACCGGTGAGCTGCAGATCGAGATCGGCGGTCGCGATCCAACCCGGCGCCGCCGCGTACGCGGCCAACCCGCCGCCGATCGCGTCGACCAACGTCGCCACGACACCCGCGCGCACGCGCCCATGGTCGTCGAGCACGGCATCGACGACGGGCAGCCGGCCGACGCTCGACCCGTCCTCGTGGTGCTCGACGCTCAACGCGAGGTCGCGCAGCATGTGCTGCGCGGGTGGATAGGTGGAATCGACGACCATCTCGTGGAGCTAGAGCGAGAGGCCGAGCATGCGGATCGCGTTGCCGCGCGCGAGCTTGTACACGACATTGGCCGGCTGATCTCCGAACAGCTCCATCGCGATCTGCTTCGTGTTCGGCCACGTCGAGTCGGTGTGGGGATAGTCGGTCTCGAACGTGGTGTTGTCGACGCCGACCTTGTCGAGCGAGTCGATGCCGTGCCGGTCACGGAAGAAGCAGCCGAACACCTGCCGGTAGTAATAGCTCGACGGCTTCTCGGGCACGATGTCGCGCACGCCACCCCACGCGCGGTGCTCGACCCACACGTCGTCGGCGCGCTCGAGGATGTACGGGATCCACCCGATCTGGCCTTCGGAGTACGCGAGCTTCAACTCGGGAAAGCGCACGAGCACACCCGAGAACAGGAAGTCGGTGAGCGACGCCATCGCGTTGCCGAAGCTCAGCGTCGCCTGCACCGCGGCCGGCGCGTCCGGCGACGTCGCCGGCATCTTCGACGACGAGCCGATGTGCATGCACACGACGGTCTGCGTCTGCTCACACGCTGCGAAGAACGGATCCCACTGGCCCGAGTGGATGCTCGGCAGCCCGAGGTTCGGCGGGATCTCGCTGAAGCACACCGCGCGCACGCCGCGCGCCGCGTTGCGCCGGATCTCTGCGGCCGCGAGCTCGACGTCCCACAGCGGGATGAGACACAGCGGCACGAGCTTGCCGCCGCTGTCGCCGCACCACTCCTCGACCATCCAGTCGTTGTACGCGTGCACGCACGCGAGCGCGAGCTCCTTGTCCTGCGCTTCGAGGAAGGTCTGTCCGCAGAAGCGCGGGAACGTCGGGAAGCAGAGCGACACGTCGACCCAGTTGAGGTCGTTGTCGTCCATGCGCGCCTGGGGCTCGTAGCAGCCGGGCCGCATCTCGTCGTACGTGATCGGCACGAGCTGCATGTCGTCGCGCTCGAACCCGACCGCGGCGACGTGACGCTTGTGCGGGTACATCAGGCCTTCGTAGAACCAGATGTCGCAGGGCGGCCCGTCGGCGCTCAGCGAGTACTCGTAGCGCGTCCCGCCGACGAACTTCAGCCCGCCGAGCCCGTGCCGCTCGATGTGTGGGCCGCGTTCGACGAACCGCTTCGGCAACCACTGCTCGAACAGGTGCGCAGGCTCGACGACGTGGTCGTCGACGCTGACGATCTTCGGGAAGTCAGCAGGGGTGCTCACGACGCCGAGTCTCCCATCCGATCTGACGGGTCGTCAGATCCGGGGCGCGCGGCGCGAGCAGGCGCGTCACGGCTGAACGAATCGCTGCACGAAGTCGAGCGCGGTCTGCGCGACCTCACGCCAGCCGTGGTCGATCGTCAACGAGTGCCCGCGGCCGGCCATCTTCACGATCTCGGTCACGCCCTCGTTGCGCCGTTGCTTCTTGTACGACGCGTTCGCGACCGCCCACGGCACGGTGTGGTCGACCTCGCCTTCGATGACGAGGAGCGGACCGCGGTCGGCGTTCTTGGTCTGCACCTTCACCTCGGTCCACGGGTTCAGGTTCGCGGCCGCGGCCTGGAACAGCGGCACGCCCGAGCCCGGCACCGCGAACGTGTTGTAGAGCTCGTGCGCCTCGGCCTCGCTCAGGGCGTTCGCGAACGCAAAGCGGAACTGGTCGTACGTGAGCGGCACGGCACGGCTGCGGTTGCGCGGATTGCCGAGCACCGGCGAAGCCGACTTCAGCGCCGAGATCGGCAGCGGCAGCACGCCGCGGAACGGCGCCGGGTCGATCGCGACCGACGCGTCCGAGACGCCACGGCCCGCGAGGATCTGCGTGAGCAACCCGCCGAACGAGTGGCCGATCACCGCCGGGCGGCGCGTCAGCTTCGAGATCGCGTATTCGAAGTGGTCGGCGATCTGTCCGACGCTCTTGTGCGCGAAGACCTCGGGATGCGCCTTCGCCTCGTCGACGGTGTTCGGGTCGTCGGGCCAACCGGGCACGACGGTCGCGAAGCCCGCGTCCTCGAAGACGGCGCGCCACCGCTCCCAGCTGTTCGGCAACAGCCAGAGCCCGTGGACGAAGACGACCGGCCGCCGGCCCGACTCGTTCGCCTTCGCCAGCTCTTCCTGCTCGACGTCGGTGAGGTCGGCATTCGTCATTGTGGGCTCCCATTCGCGCTGCGGTCGGCCGCATGATGTCCCGAGCAGCGTTGGCGAGTCACGTCCTCGTATCCTGACCGTGATGGTCGAGTACGCCGACGACCCGCAGACCGAGCTGGACCGCAAGGCCGAGCAGCTGAAGTGGTGCGCGTTCGTCGAGACGATCTCCTACGTGCTGCTCTTCCTCTTCTGGGGGATCCTGCACAACATGATCGGCACGAAGGTCATGGGCTTCTTCCACGGCTGGATCTTCCTCGCCTTCGCGACGATGGTCGTGTTCATCGCGCGGCCGATGCACTGGACGTGGAAATTCGTGCTCGTCGCGCTGCTGACGGGCCCGATCGGCGCGGTGCTCGTCTACGAGCGCATCCGGCGCGACGGTGCGCCGCACCCGGCGTCTACGCCGGCGCCGGCGCACATGTCGCGGTGAAGCTCCACGCGAGCCACATCTTCTCGGCGTCCGCGGCAGCCGTCTGCGTGGGCATGGCCGACACCGAGTTCTACGCGACGCTCGACCTCCCGGACCTCGAACGCCCCGAGCTGCTCGTGCGCACCGAGACGGGCGCGACGACCGACGTCCACCTCCGCTTCACGTACACGGGCCGGCTCGATCCGATCGCGCGCCGCATCGTCGGCCACGACCGCGTCACCTGGGTGCAACGGCTCGTCGTCGACGCCGGCGCGCGCTCGTGCGCGTTGACCGTCGCACCCGAGATCGGGGTCGTCCCGGTCAGCTGCACGGGCACGTTCCGGATGCACGACGCCGACGGTGGCCAGTGCCTACGCATCCTCGACGGCGAGCTGCGCGTCAAGGTTCCCGTCATCGGCGGCCGTGCCGAGCGCTCGCTCGCGCCGGGGATCATGCGCCGCCTCGACCTCGAAGCGGCCGCGCTCGAGGCCTATCTCGCCCGCGACGCCCGCCACCGCTAGCGTTCCGCGCTCGTCGACGGAGGGGATCGAAGGATGCGGCGGACGTTCTCGCGCGGGTTGGTCATCGGCATCGCGCTACTCACGCTCGCAGGGCCGACGATCGCGTCGGCGGCGCCCGCGGGCGCGGCCGACGGCGGCTGCCCGGCGTCGTGCATCGCCGGTCACTACTCGATCCACTTCAAGTGGGCGGACTCGCAGCGCTGGATCGTCTACCCGCTCGATCTGTACGCGGACCACACGGGCAACTTCGCGTGCGGCGGCCTCCAGGTGACGTGGACGAAGAAGAACAACACGTTCACGATGGCGTTCGACTACGCCGACGACCAGCACGGCGCGTACGTCGGCTTCCGCAACGGCCACGACGGGTTCGACCTGCGGCACCGCAAGGGCACGATGTCGAACACCGAGGGCAACACCGGCGTCTGGTTCGCCCGCGCCGCCGATCCCGTGTGTCCGTCGCGCGCGTCCGCGGTGGGTGCGACCGGTTGACGCGCGTCAGCTCGCGGCGACTCGGGACGCGATCGAGCGCCGGCGGCCGCGGATCGCGCGGTCGAGCTCCGTCTTGCGCAGGCGCACGGACGCGGGTGTGACCTCGACGCACTCGTCGTCGGCGATGAACTCGAGCGCCTGCTCCAACGTCGGCTCGCTCGGTGTGGTGAGCCGCTCGGTGTTGTCGGAGCCCGCGGCCCGCATGTTCGTGAGCTTCTTCTCTTTCGTCGGATTGACGTCCATGTCCTCCGACCGCGAGTTCTCGCCGACGATCATGCCTTCGTAGACCTCGATACCCGCGCCGATGAACAACGTCGAACGTTCCTGCAGCGCGAGCAGCGCGAAGTTCGTCGTCATGCCGCGCCGGTCGGCGACGAGGCTGCCGGTGAGGCGCGTGCGCAGCGCGCCGACCCAGGGCTCGTAGCCCTCGAAGACGTGGTGCAGGATGCCCGTACCGCGCGTCTCCGTGAGGAACTCGGTACGGAATCCGATGAGGCCGCGTGCGGGCACGACGTACTCGAGCCGCGCCCAACCGGTGCCGTGGTTCGTCATCGTGTCGAGGCGACCCTTGCGCACCCCGAGCAGCTGCGTCACCGCACCGAGGTGCTCTTCGGGGACGTCGATCGACACGCGCTCGAACGGCTCGTGCACCTTGCCGTCGACCTCGCGGGTGACGACCTGCGGCTTGCCGACCGTGAGCTCGAAGCCCTCGCGGCGCATGATCTCGACGAGGATCGCGAGCTGCAGCTCGCCGCGGCCCTGCACCTCCCACGCGTCGGGCCGCTCGGTCATGAGCACGCGCAGCGACACGTTGCCGACGAGCTCCTGGTCGAGCCGGCTCTTCACGAGTCGAGCCGTGAGCTTGTTGCCCGACTGCCCCGACACCGGTGACGTGTTGATGCCGATCGTCATCGCGAGGCTCGGTTCGTCGACCGAGATGAGCGGCAACGGGTGCGGATCGCTGGGATCGGCGATGGTCTCGCCGATCGTCACCGTGTCCATGCCCGCGATCGCGATGAGCTCACCCGGCCCCGCCTCGTCGGCAGGCACGCGGTCGAGCCCCTTCGTGACGAACAGCTCGCCGAGCCTCACGCGCTCGATCGTGCCGTCGACCTTGCACCACGCGACCGTCTCGCCCTTCGCGACCGTTCCCTGCTGCACGCGGCAGAGCGCGAGCCGACCGAGGTACGGCGACGCGTCGAGGTTCGTGACGTGCGCCTGCAACGGTGCGTCGGGATCGAACTGCGGCGCCGGCACGTGGTCGAGCAGCACCTCGAAGAGCGGCTTGAGGTCGCTGCCCTCGACGTCGGCGTCGACGGACGCGCGTCCCGCGCGCGCGTTGCAGTACACGATCGGGAACTCGATGTGGTGGTCGGCCGCGTCGAGATCGAAGAACAGCGCGTAGACCTCGTCGACGACCTCCGCGATGCGCGCGTCGGGCCGGTCGATCTTGTTGATGACGAGGATGACGGGCAGGTGCCGCTCGAGCGCCTTGCGCAGCACGAAGCGCGTCTGTGGCAGCGGGCCTTCACTCGCGTCGACGAGGAGCAGCACCCCGTCGACCATCAACAGCGCCCGCTCGACCTCGCCACCGAAGTCGGCGTGGCCCGGGGTGTCGACGATGTTGATCTTCACGTCGCCGTACTGGACCGCCGTGTTCTTCGCGAGGATCGTGATGCCCTTCTCGCGCTCGAGGTCCATCGAGTCCATGACCCGCTCGGCGACGTCCTGATTGGCGCGAAAAGTCCCGGTTTGCCAGAGCATGGCGTCGACCAGCGTCGTCTTGCCGTGGTCGACGTGGGCGATGATCGCCACGTTTCGCAGATCGGCGCGGGCCGCCATAAGGACAAACCTTTCCGGGGGGACCGAGGATTTTACCTCCCGGTCGACCCGATCTCTCCCATCCGGCCAGCTTGGTAGTCCTCGAACGCCTCGATGAGCTCGGCCTTGGTGTTCATCACGAAGGGGCCGTAACGGGCAACCGGCTCGTGCAGCGGGCGCCCCGCGAGCACCACGAGCTCGACACCGTCGGGGCCGCCGGCGATGCGCACGCCGTCGCCGCCCGCGCCGAGCACGACCATCTGCGCGCGCCCGGCCGCGGTGCCGTCGAAGTCGCCACTGCCTTCCAGCACGTACGCGAACGCGTTGGCGTCGTGCGCGATCGGAAGCTCGAGCACGGCGCCCGCGTCGACACGCACGTGCACGTAGAGGATCGGCACATGCGTGCTCGCGGGACCCGACACGCCGAGCGCGTCGCCCGCGATCACCTTCGCCGAGAAGCCGTCGCGCTCGACGGTCGGGATGTCGACGGCGCGCAGATCTTGGTAGCGCGGCACGGTCATCTTGTCGGCGCGCGGGAGATTGACCCACAGCTGCAGGCCGTGCGTGCGGCCGCCTTCACGCTGCAGCTGCGCGCCCGGCATCTCGGAGTGCACGACACCGGAACCCGCGGTCATCCACTGCACGTCGCCCGCGTGGATGACGCCGTGATGACCCGCGGAGTCGCGGTGCTCGAACTCGCCCTCGAGCATGTAGGTCACCGTCTCGAAGCCGCGATGCGGGTGATCGGGCGCGCCGACCGCCTCACCCGGCGC
The DNA here is from genome assembly GCA_036271555.1 of Acidimicrobiia bacterium. NCBI lineage: Bacteria > Bacillati > Actinomycetota > Acidimicrobiia > Acidimicrobiia bacterium. Next base: position 19,720 of record DATBAK010000049.1, on the reverse strand, counting down.
GACGTCGGCCGGCCCCATCTCGTCGAGGAGGAGGAACGGGTCGAGCAGGTCGAGGGCCGCGGTCGGGAACGGCCGGTGGACCAGGAAGCCGCCCCCTTCGAGAGTCTCGACGGCATCGACGACGGCGGCAACGGGACGGACTGCGGTCAAGGTCTCGGTCATGGCAGTTTCCAACGCTACGGCGCAGAAGATATTTCAGATTTGAACGACTATGAGTGATCGGTGTGCGGCACCGAGAGCTCACGGCCCAGACTGGCGCACCCCCGACCGAAGGACCCTCATGACCGTCGCGCCCGGCGACCTGCTCCGCGACACGACCCTCGAAGCCGATCCGGATCGACCCGGTCGCTACTGCGGGGCGATTCCCGAAGCGTGGCGTGTCGTCTACGCGTTCGGCGGCGTCACGATGACCGCGGCGCTGCGCACGATGGAAGCGCACCTCGCGCGACCGGAGCTGCCGCTCGTCACCGCGAACGCGATCTTCTGCGCGCCGGTGCCGTGCGGACCGATCGAGGTCGACGTCGAAGTCCTGCGCAACGGGCGCGGCGCCGCGCAAGTGGGCAGCAATCTGTTCGTGCCCGGCACCGAGGGAGTCGCGCTGCGCACGCACGGTGTGTTCGGGCGTCCGCACGACACCGACCTCGCGTTCCGCGACGTCGAGTTCCCGCGCGACGTCGCGATGCCCGACGCGTGCGCCGAGGCTCCGCCGCGTCCCGCCGACGACCCGTGGCCGGAGATCAACTTCCACCAGCAGACCGACTGGCTGCCCGCGCTTCCCTTCGGCCTGCGCGACGCGTCGACGCCGGCCGGGGCCGCGCGCTTCGCGGCGTGGACGCGGCTCAAGGTCGAGCCGCGCACGGCAAACGGCTCGTACGACATGCTCGCCCTCGCGGTGCCTTCGGACTCGATCGGCCCCGCGATCGGTCAGGGCCTCGGCGGCCAGGCCCGGCACTTCATGAGCCTCAGCCTCGAGATCGGCATCCGCTTCATCCGCCCGCCGGTCGGGCGCTGGGTGCTGCAGCACATGCGGTGCTGGCACTGCGGCGACGGCTACGCGACCGGCCCGACCGAGCTCTGGGACGAGGCCGGCAACCTCCTCGCGATCGCCCAGCAGACCGCCCACCTGCGGCGCCCGAACTTCGACACGATGGCCGCGTCGACCTAAACCCTTTCCCCAGGAGGGGCGTTCTGTCACTGTGCCCGCCATGTGGGACAGCGACGACGTCGCCGGGTTCTGCGAGGCGCACCACCGCGCGCTCTACGGCGCCCTCTTCCTCTACTGCGGCAGCCGCGAGACCGCGGAGGACCTGACCCAAGAGACACTGCTGCGGGTCTGGCGCAACTGGGCTTCGGTGTCGACGATGGAGCGGCCCGACCGCTGGGCCCTGCGCGTCGCGTTCAACCTCGCGAAGTCCGGCTTCCGGCGCCTGCGCGTCGCGCGTCGCATCGCCGAGCTCGCCGACGTCGACCCCCCGCCCGACCACGATCCCACCGACGCCCTCGCGGTACGCGCTGCGGTCGCGACCCTGCCCCCGCGCCAGCGCGCCGCGATCGTGCTCCGCTACTTCAACGACTTCTCCGTCGCCGACACCGCGGCCGTCATGGGCTGCGCCGAAGGCACGGTGAAGGCGCTCACGAGCCAGGCCGTCGCCAACCTCCGCGCCCGGCTCACCGCCGACCTCGATCTCACGATCCCGAACCCCGAGCTCGATCATGCCTGACCTCCACGACCTTCTCGACGACTCCGTCGGCGCGACTCCACCGTTCGACCTCGGCGACCTCGCCCGCCGCCGCCGCCGGCATCGCCAGCGCCAGGTCGTCGCGCTCGCGGCCGTCGTCGCCGTGCTCGCCGCGGTGAGCGGCGCGTTCGCGCTCGGACGCGCGAGCTCCGACCGACACCCGGCCGCGGCCGGCGCGCGCCCCGACGAGACGACGACGACCACGCCGTCCACGACCGCGGTCGGCCCGGCGTTCACGACGACCGCCCCGACACTCGGCACGTCGCCATCTCCCCCACCGGTCGGGTCGCCGACGACGTCGGCACCGACCCAGCCGACCTCGGCCGCGCAGCCGAGCACCAATCCGAGTGCCGCGGACCTCGACGGCATCCTCGTCGCCGCGCCGACGACCGCGACCGTCGGCCGACCCGTGACGGTCGGGTGGGCGATCCGCAACCGCAGCGCTCACGACATCGTGCCCGACGACAACCCGACGTTGGGGCAGGAGGTCGACGTCCCCAATCCCGACGTCGTCGCTCTCGTGTGCGCGCCGCTCGACGCCGGCGGGCGGCCACTGGTTCCGCTCGGATCCGACCACCTGTTCGTGCCCAGTTGGAGCGCGCCGCTCGCGAGCGGTTCGGGCATCGGCGAATCCGAGACGTTCACGCCCACGGCCGACGACATCGGCACGGTGACGTGTGAGGTCGTGATCCTCGACCGTTCCGACGGACTGTCGAACCTCGCGATCGCCGGTCGCGTGGACGCGATCGCGCCGGTCACGATCACGGTCGGCGCGGCCGCCACGCCCACCACCACGGTCGCCCCGACGACGACCACTTCCCCGTAGTGCCTGACGGCCCCCGACGTTCAGGAATGGAGCGCAATGCTGGAGGATCTGCACGACGTGCTCGCCGACGCGATCGGCGATGTCCCACCCTTCTCGCCCAACGCGCTCGCAGCGCGCCTGCGCCGGCGGCGACAGCGCCAGCTCGGCGCGGTCGCGGGCACGGCGGCGACCGCCATCGCGCTCACGGTCGCCGTCGCGCGCCCCGGCGACGACCGCGGGCTCGCGGTGAAGACGCACGGCACGTCGACGACCACTTTCATGACGAGCACGAGCGTGACCACGCCGACCGGCGACACGACGACGACCACCGAGGCAACGACGATCGGCGCGACCCTCGCGCCGACCACGACCACGCTGCCGCCGCCCGCGATCCCGCAGGTCGGCGACTTCGCGGGAACCCTCACCGCGAGCACGACCACCGTGGCCGTCGGTGACACGACGACATTGCACCTGACGATTCGCAACGTGACCGACCATGTCATCACGCTCACGCGGCCCGACGCGGGCGACGAGCAGTATCTGCTGCTCGATTGCGCGATCCCCGACGTGTACCCGTACCGCGGGGGCGAATACTGGGGAAACCAGGGCACCGACTGGACGCTGGGCGGCACGATCGCGCCCGGCGAGACGCGCGAGCTCGTCGCCGAGCTGGTGCCGACGGAGGCGATGATCGGCGACGACCACTGCACCGCCGGCGTCATCGATTTGGATCACCCGGAGCCGCTCTTCCCGCCGGGCTGGAGCGCGATCACCGCGATCCCGTCCCTCACGATCACGGTCGTGGCGAGTCCCGACTCGACCACGACATCGACCTCGACGACGACCGTGCCGGTGTCGTCGTAACGGCGCGCTACGCGGGCCGCTCGACGAGCAGTCGCGGCTCGCGCGCGGCCGGCAGGTTGTCGTACAGATCGGCGACGAGGTCGTCGCGCAACCGGCGGTAGTCGGGATCGTCCCAGAGGTTGCGGAACTGGTACGGGTCGTCGACGACGTTGTAGAGCTCGCCCTCGGTGCCGTCGTACTCCACGGTCGACTGCGGATCCATGTGCATGAGCTCGAGGAACGGCTCGAGCCCGTTGGGCTCGCCGCGCGTCGACGGCTCGTACGCGGTACAGAGCCATTCGTCGCGTTGGATCGAACGCAGATGCATGCCGTAGCCGGGGAACTGGCTGTCCCATTCGCACAGCACGCGCTCCCGGCCGCCGCCCGCCGCGGTCGGGAGCGCGCTCCCTTGCATCCAGTCCGGTACGTCGACCCCTGCGATCGCGCAGAACGTCGGCGCGAGGTCGACCTGACCGACGGGCTCGTCGACTTCGGCGGGGTCGACGCGCGCCGACGGCGCCGGTCGCCACACCATCGGGAGGCGCATGAGCGCATCGGTGTGGAACGGGCCCTTGAACACGAAGCCGAAGTCGCCCTGCAGCTCGCCGTGATCGGTCGTGAAGAAGACGTCGGTGTCGGCGTCCCAACCCCGCGCCGCGATACGGCGCAGCACACGACCACACGCTTCGTCGATGAGCTCGTTCTCGATGTGCGTCATCGCGTTGATCTCACGGATGTTGTCGTCGCTCAGCAACTGCGGTCGGTAGGTGCCGGGTCCGCCTTCGCGATTCACCCACGAGCCCTCGTAGCACGCGAGCCAGTGCGCGGGCTTCTGCGCGAGCACCTCGGCGATCTGGTCGGACGAGCCGGGATGACCAGGCGGCAAGTCGAGGTCGCGCCAGTTCACGCGCGCGCGTTCCGCCGCCGGCGGGTCCCACGGGTGGTGCGGGTCGGGGAACGACATCCACACGAACCAGTTCGCGTCCGCGGGCAGCGAGTCGAGGTACGCGATGGTGCGATCGGCGACCCAGTCGGTGTGGTACCACTCGCGCGGGATCGGGTTGATGCTCGTCTCGGGTGCGCCGGTGTCGCCGCCGGGCTCGGCTGCGAGCAGCGGCGAGAAGCCTGCGCACGCTTCGAGCCCGTGCTCGTCGATGAGCCACTTGCCGTAGTGCTGAATCGGATGCCGGCCGACGTTCGGCGTGTGCATCGCGAGCTCGACGTGCTCGAACCCGCGCATTGGTCCGGTGCTGCCTTCGCGCGCGAGTCGGCTCTCCGCCCACGTGCCGTCGAGGTCGAAGCCCGGATCGAAGTGCGCCTTGCCGAGGAGCGCGGTGCAATAACCGGCACGTTCCTTCAAGTGCGCGGCGACGCTCGGCGCGTCGGCCGGCAACGGGATGCCGTTCGCGAACACGCCGTGCGTGCGCACGTACTGACCCGTGAGCATCGTCGAGCGCGCGGGCATGCACACGGTGTTCTGGTTGTAGGCGCGCCGGAAGTTGACGCCCGTGGCCGCGAGCCCGTCGACCACCGGCGTGCGCGCGATCGTGCCGCCGTTACAGCCGAGCGAGTCGTAGCGCTGCTGGTCCGTCGTGATGAAGAGGATCTTGCGGCCCATCGTCGGAACCTCGATCTCAGATGCCGAACGAACGGAACTGCTCGGTCATCGCGACGAGCTCCGTGCGCTCGAGCCCGGCCTCGCGGTGCTCGTGCGCCGCTTCGTACTTCGGCTTCGACACCATGTCGAGGAACGCCTTGCGGCTCGGGTACTCGACGAGCACGACCGAGTCCCAGTCGCGCGCGGGGTCGCCGATGAGGATCTGGTCGGCGCGCCCTTGCCAGAGGATGCGGCCGCCCTGCTCCTCGACCAGCTTCACGGCCTCGTCGCCGTAACGCTTGTAGGCGTCCGCGCCGCTGCCGTCCTCGCCCGTCGCCTGCGCCTTGAACTTCAGCAGGTTCAGCATCACGACCGGACCGGTCTCGGTGCTGGCGGCCAGCTCGGTGAACTGGTCGCGGTTGGGACGGATGGCGGACATGGTTACTCCCTGGTCGGTTCGAGCAGTCGGATCAACGCGGTCTCGAGCACCCGCCGCGCGCGCGCGACCGAGCAGCCCTGTTGCGTGCGCAGCCGATCCCACGACTCCCACGAGAGGAGCACGTCGATCGCGTCGAGCACCGCCGACACGTCGGCGCCGCTGCGACCGAGCTCGGGCGCGAAGGTGTCGCCGACCTGCGCGCGCAAGTGGCGCGCGAGCATCTTCAGGTTGGCCGCGATCGTCTCGCTCCGATGCACGAACAGCATCCCCGCGCGGCGCACCGGCGCGATCGCTTCGTAGAGCAACGCGCGCCGGCGCACGAGCTCGGTGATGCGCTTCGACAGCGGCCCGGCGATCGGGGTCGTGTCCTGATTCGGTCCGTGCACGAGGTACTGGCGGTGCACGACCTCGACCGCGAGCGACTCGATGTCACCGAAGTGCGTGTACACCGATCGCACCGCGACACCGGCGCGCTCCGCGATCTGCGCGGCCGTCGGCTCGAGCTGCCCCTCTTCCCAGAACGTGACGAGCGCTTCGACCAGCGCGGCCCGGTTGGCCGCCCCCCGCTGGACCCGCCCGTCGACCCTGGCAGTGGCTTCGGCACTCACGACGGGCGGTCACACGGTCGCATGCTCGCTCTTCGCGGCACGGGGCTTCGCCTCGGCGGGCGCTGACCGCTCACCTGCTCCATCCAACATTACTTGCAGCCATAGTGCAACTATCTTCGGCACGTCGTGGGCAGAGGTTGAGGAATTCGAGTGACCGACGTCACGTCGACGCTCCGGCGGGCGGTGGTTACCGTGCCCGCATGGTCGTCGAGCAGCCGGTCTTCAACCCGTTCGACCCCGCTTTCGCCGCCGACCCGTACCCCACGCTCGCCGACTTCCGCGAGCAGGAGCCGGTGCACTTCTCGCCGATCGGCACCTGGATCCTGTTCCGCTACGACGACGTGCTGCGCGTGCTGCGGGACCCGACCCTCTCGGTCGAGGACGCGAAGGCCGACATCCCGCCCGCGCTCCAGAACGCCGAGCGCGAGGAGCTGACCGGCAATCGCAGCAGCGGCAGCCGGGCGATGCTCAACCTCGACCCACCCGATCACCATCGATTGCGGCGGCTCGTCGCGAAGGTGTTCACGCCGCGTGTCGTCGAGAACCTGCGGCCGGTCGCGCAACAGCTCGTCGACGACCTCTTGCACGACGCGCTCGCGCGCGACGCGCACGTGCTCGACATCATCGGCGACGTCGCGTTCCCACTCCCCTTCGCCGTCATCTCCGACCTGCTCGGCATGCCCGAGGGCCAGGACCGCGTGCAGCTGCGCACGTGGTCGGGCGACCTCGTGAAGACGCTGGACCCGGTCCTCACCGACGAGGAGTTCGTGACCGCGCTCGCGGCGGGCGACGCGATGACGGCGTACGTGCGCGAGGTGCTCGTGTGGAAGCGCGCGCACCCGGCCGACGATCTACTGAGCGCGCTGCTCGCCGCCGAGGACGAAGGCGACCGGCTCACCGAGCAAGAGCTCATCGACCAGGTGCTGTTGCTGTTCGTCGCCGGTCACGAGACGACCGTGAACCTGATCGGCAACGGCATGCTCGCGCTGATGCGCAACCGCGCCGAGCTCGAACGCCTCGCCGACGACCCCACGCTCGACGTGAACGCGATCGACGAGCTGCTGCGCTACGACGGGCCGGTGACCGCGTCACGGCGGATCACGCTCGTCGACGTCGAGATCGGTGGGCGCACGATCCCGGCGCGCTCGTTCGTGCTCACCTCGCTCGCATCCGCGAACCGCGATGTCGAGCACTTCGGCCCGACCGCCGGCACGCTCGACCTCGGCCGTCCGAACGCGGGTGAGCACGTCGCGTTCGGCGGCGGCTTCCACCATTGCCTCGGCGCCGCGCTCGCGCGGCTCGAGGGTCAGGTCGCGATCGGCAGCCTCGTGCGCCGCTTCCCCGACATCGAGCTCACCGGCGAGCCGCTCGTCTACAACGGCCGCGTCGTGCTGCGCGGCCTCACGCGTCTACCGGTCGCGCTCGCTCACGCTCACCGCTCCTGACGCCTCAGCCCGCGGGTCAGCGCCGGGTCGGGCGGGCCGCGCGTTTCAGGGTCGGCGGGGGCGGTTGGTCCAGCCGCCTTCCTCGGTCGGGAACCAACCGCCGGCCGCGAACGTGCCGCCGTCGACGGGCACGGTCGTGCCCGTGACGAAGCGCGAGAGATCCGACGCGAGGAACAGCGCGACGTCGGCAACGTCGGCGGGCTGACCGAACCGACCGAGCGGCACCCACGTCGGCACCATGTGCTCCTGCTCGGGCTTGACCCAGCGCGAGTACGGCACCTGCAACGTCTCGACGACATCGGGTGCGATCGCGTTCACGCGGATGCCGTCGCGTGCGTACTCCACCGCCACGCTGCGCGTGAAGCCCGTGATCGCGGCCTTGAATGCGGAGTACACCGCGCGCGTCGGGATCGCGCGAAACGCCTCGATCGTCGAGACGTTCACGATGCTGCCGCCGCCGCCTTGTTCGAGCATCTTCGTGATCGCGGCGCGTGACGCGCCGAGCACGTGCGCGAGATTGACGCGGTAGAGGTCGTCCCACTCTTCGTCGGTGTTCTCGTGGAACGCCCTGCGCGCGCCGCCGAAGTGCCCGACGTTGTTCACGAGCACGTCGATGTGCCCGTACTCGTCGACTGCCGCGTCGACGGCGCGCGTCGCGCCGTCCGATGTCGTGACGTCGAGCACCGCCGCGATCGCGATGCCGCCATCACCCGCGATCGCCGCGACGGTCTCGTGGGCGCGCGTCTCGTCGATCTCCGCGACGACGACGCGCGCGCCCTCCGCGGCGAACTTCGTCGCGACTCCGCGACCGATGCCGCCCCCACCCCCGGTCACGACCGCGACCCGATCCGCCAGCAGTGCCGCCATGCGCGCACGCTAGCGAGCACGACCAGGAATATGGGCAGGGCGCGTCGGAACTGTGAGCACGCGCCCTGCCCGATTCCGTTCCGGAGGTCACCGAGGTGACCTCCGGTTTGGTCGGGGGCTCCCCGGACCGACGGGCGGTTCGATCCAGGGAGCCCACCGAGCGTGCGGCTGTAAAACCCAGCCGCCGATCAACCGCCGACTGGGGCCCAGCAGACGGTTGAGTGACGGACACCAATCCCCGATGAAGGCGGCCGTAACGCCGCGCACAGTACCGCGGCCCGCGGGCGCGTGCGATGGATACCGCACGCACGGTCGCGGCCGTCACGTACGGCGAGCCAACCGGACGGCGCGCGCCGCGCCGTGCGAAGCTGCGGCCGTGTCGATGAACGTGCTGTTCGTGACCGCGGACCAGTGGCGCGGCGACTCGCTCTCGTGCGCGGGTCACCCGGTCGTGCGCACGCCGAACCTCGATCGGCTCGCCGCATCCGGAGTGCGGTTCGCACGTCACTTCGCGCAGACCGCGCCGTGCGGTCCGAGCCGCGCGTCGCTGTATACCGGCATGTACCTGATGAATCATCGATCCGCGAGCAACGGCACGCCACTCGACGCCCGCCACACGAACGTGGCACTCGAGTTCCGCAAGCTCGGTTACCGACCGGCATTGTTCGGCTACACGGACACGAGCGTCGACCCGCGCACGGTGCCGCCGGGCGACGAGCGATTGCGGCACTACGAGGGCGTGTTGCCGGGTTTCGACGCGGTGTGCCATCTGCCCGAAGGTGATCCGCAGCTGTGGCTCGCGTACCTCGTCGAGCACGGTTACGACATCGGCGACGACTGGCGCGCGTTCGTCGATCATCCGGTCGACGCGTACACGGGAACCGACGAGTGGGGACCGCACCGCGCGCCGACGAAGTACGCGGCGAAGCACAGCCAGACCGCGTTCCTCACCGACCGGCTGCTCGAGTTCGTCGACGGCGAGCGCGCGCGGGCACCGCACGACGGCTGGTTCGCGCACGTGAGCTTTCTGCGTCCGCACCCGCCGTTCTACGCACCCGAGCCGTACAACACGATGTTCGATCCGATGACCGTGCCGATGCCGGTGCGCGCGGCGAACCGCGAGGCCGAGGGCGCGCAGCACCCGCTCGTCGCCGCGCTCGTGAACCACCCGTTCCTCACGAGTCCCGACGACGAGCGTCATCTGCGGCAGCTGCGCGCGACCTACTACGGCATGCAGGCCGAGGTCGACGACCAGATCGGTCGCATCCTCGATCATCTCGACGCGACCGGGGAGGCGGAGCGCACCATCGTCGTCGTGACGTCCGACCACGGCGAGATGCTCGGCGACCACTATCTCCTGCACAAGCTCGGCTGGTTCGACTCGTCGTACCACGTGCCGCTGATCGTGCGGGACCCGCGAACGGAGGCCGACGCGCGCCGCGGTCAGACGGTCAACGCGTACACCGAGCACGTCGACGTGCTGCCGACGCTGCTCGACCTGTTCGACGCCGACGTTCCCTTGCAGTGCGACGGCCGGCCCCTCACCAACTTCCTCCATGCCGACACGCGTGACGACGCGCCGTGGCGCGAAGAGGTGCACTTCGAGTTCGACTTCCGCGACGCCGGCAGCGACCTCCTCGAGCGCGCGTTCGATCTCACGCTCGAGGAGTGCTCGATCACGGTGCTGCGCGACGACCACGGCAAGTACGTGCACTTCGCGGGGATGCCACCGATCTTCTTCGACCTCGACGACGACCCCGCGCAGATCCTGAACCGCGCGAGCGATCCCGCGTACGCGTCGACCGTGCTCGCGTACGCGCAGCGCATGCTCACGTGGCGGATGCGCCACCAGGAACGCACGCTCACCGGGATGAAGCTCACCGGCCACGCGGGACTCGTCGAGCGGCGCGCGCCGCGCCGCTGACGGAAGGATCGCGGTGGATCCGATCACGTTCTTCGGGCTCGAGGCCCGCGCGCCGGGCAAATGGCGCATGCCGATCGTCGACGGGTTGATCTCCGGCACCGGCGCGCTGTTCGGTGGCTGCGGGCTCGGCGCGTGCATCGAAGCCGCCGAGCAGCTCACGGGCCGTCCGCTCGTGTGGGCGACCGCGCAGTACCTGACCTACGCGCGGCCGCCGTCGGTGCTCGAGCTCGACGCGCTCGAGATCGTGCGCGGGCATCAGATCTCGCAGGTGCGCGTGCTCGCGCACGTCGACGGGCAGGAGATCCTCACCGTGCTCGCCGCGCTCGGCAAGCGCCCGCACCCGCTGTCGGGACAATGGTCGCACCGTCCCGACGTCCCACCACCCGACGAGTGCCCGCCGCGCGTGCTGATGCACCGCCATCACGGCACGGTCGCCGAGCGGCTCGACATGCGCGTCGCGCGCGGGCGCTCCCCCGACGAGTTCCCCGGCCCGCCCGGCGACGGCAACTCCGCGCTGTGGGTGCGCATGCCCGGGCTCGCGGAGATGTCGGCCGCGGGCCTCGCGATCATCGGCGACTACGTGCCGTTCGGCATCTCGCAGGCGCTCGGCGTGCGCGCGGGTGGGAACAGCCTCGACAACACGCTGCGGGTCGCGCACCGCGCGCCGACCGACTGGGTCCTCGCCGACATACGCGTGCACGCGATCGCCGACGGCTTCGGTCACGGGCTGGTGCACCTCTGGGGGGAGGACGGCGCGTTGCTCGGCACCGCGAGCCAGTCGACGATCGTGCGCGCCTGGCGAGACGACGACGACCCACCACGCTGACGACGCGAGCAGAATGGCGGCCATGGCTTCACGTTGGGGAATCACGGTTCCGTTCGACGGCGTGCCGCTGTCGGAACATCGAGAGTGGTACGAGGAAGCGGCCGACCTCGGCTACACGGATCTCTGGTCGGCCGAGTCGGGCGGCGCCGACGCGTTCACGCCGCTCGCGCTCGCGGCTGCGTGGACACCGACGCTGCGACTCGGGACCGCGATCATCCCCGTCTACACGCGCGGCCCGCACACGCTCGCGTCGCAGATCGCGTCGCTGTGCCAGGCCGCGCCCGGACGTTTCGCGGTCGGCATCGGCGCGTCGTCGAACGTCATCGTCGAGCGCTGGAACGACATCGCGTTCGAGAAGCCGTATCAGCGCGTGCGCGACACGATCCGCTTCCTGCGCCGCGCGCTGAAGGGCGAGAAGGTCGACGAGGAGTACGAGACCTTCCGCGTACGCGGCTTCCGGCTGCTCATCAAGCTCGACGAGCAGCCCCCGATCCTCGTGGCCGCGCTCCGCCCGCAGATGTTGCGGCTCGCCGGCCGTGAAGGCGACGGTGCGATCATCAACTGGCTCTCCGCGAACGACGTGAAGACGGTCGTCCCCCACGTCGGCGCGGGCAAGGAGATCGTCGCCCGCCTGTTCGTGCTGCCGACGGAGGACCGCGACCTCGTGCGCCTCGTCGGTCGCCGCGCGATCGCGCAGTACCTGAACGTGCCCGTCTATGCGGCCTTCCACGACTGGCTCGGGCGCGGCGAGATGCTGCGCGACATGTGGGACTTCTGGCAGAAGGGCGAGCGCGACAAGGCGACCGCCGCGATTCCCGACGAGCTCGTCGACGACCTCATCATCTGGGGCTCACCCGAGCAGATCCGCGACCACGTCGATCGCTACGTCGCGGCGGGCGTGACGACACCCGCGCCCGCGATCCTCGCGCCACCCGATCAGGCACGCGCGACGATGCGCGCGCTCGCACCCGCGAACCGCTGAGAGGCGCGGACTACGCGACCTGCTTGAGCTTCGGCTCTTCGAGTCGCACCGACGCGAGACCGAGGCGACGCATCACGCGGATCACGATCCACGCGGGATCGAACTCACCATGCAGCGCGAACGTCGCCGACGTGGGCGCCGCGTGGTGGTTGTTGTGCAGACCCTCGCCCGCAGTGACGAGCGCGAGCATCTGGCCGTTCGTCGCGGAGTTCTCCTGCGGACGTCGACCGTAGGTGTGCCCGACGGCGTTGATGGCGCCCGACAGCATCACGTACATCAACGCGTGCAGACCCGCACCGAGCAGCCCGACCTGCCAACCGAAGCCGAGCGCGCTCGTGATGAGCATCGCGATCACGATGCCGATCCCGAGGCCGAGCAGCGAGTGGTCGAACAGCGCGCGGTCGAGACCGTCGGCGGGAAGGTCGCGCGCGTATCGCTTCACCGCGACCTCGTCGCCGGCGACCTTCTTGTAGAGCCCGACGTTGCCGAGTTGCACGCGCCAGAAACCGTGGACGATCGGGCTGTGCGGATCGTCGACCGTGTCGGTCGCGGCGTGGTGCTTGCGGTGCACCGCGACCCACTCGCGCGGTCGCATGCCGGTGCTGATCCAGAGCAGGAACCGGAACGGCAGCGCGGCGGCGGGCTTGATCGAGAGCGCACGGTGGCTCAGGCCCCGATGGAGGTACACCGTGGTCGCCAGGATCGTGAGCTCCGTGACGAGGAAGGCGAAGACGAGCGCAGGCAGAATGAGGCTGGTCAGCAGGTGCATCGCCCGCCGACTGTACAGCCTACGGACCAGTAGGTAGCAGTCCGCCACCAGGGATTTCGCGCCGGAGGGCCCCGCCGGAGGGCGTAGCCTGCCCGCCATGGCCGCGCTGGCACAGGGGGGTCCGAGCACTCGCGAGCAGATCCTTCTCGTGGCGCGCGCCCGCTTCGCCGGGCACGGCTACAGCGGCACCAGCCTCACCGACATCGCCGACGAGGTCGGCATCCGCCGGCCGAGCCTCCTGCACCACTTCCCGTCGAAGAAGGCGCTGTATCGCGAGGTGCTCGTCGACGCCTTCGCCGACTGGGCCGCGCTCGTCGAGGACGCGACGTCGGGTCCGCGTGAGGGCTGGCCGCAGGTCGAGCAGGTGCTGCGCGCCGCGTTCACGTTCTTCGAGGAGCACCCGGACTTCGTGCGGCTCGCGCGCCGTGAGGCGCTCGAGGGTGGACCCGTGCTCGACCGCGAGCTCACCGACCTGCTGAAGCCGTTGTTCGATCGCGGTGCGCGCTTCCTCGAGCGCGAGATGGACGCGGGCCGGCTGCGTCGCTACGACGCGCGCCAGTTGCTGCTCACCGGCTACGGCGCGGTGCTGTCGTACGTCTCCGACGCGCCGCTGATCGGCGGTCTGCTCGACGACGACGCGATGTCGCCCGACGCGCTCGCGGCGCGCCGCGAGCACGTCATCGACGTCTTGCGTAGCGCGCTCGACGTTTGAGTCTTCTGGTCGGGCTCGCAAGCATCGCCCTCGCCGACGCCTCGGCCCCCGACCGAGGTCGCGCTGCTCGCTCCGCGCGCGCTCTCGCGGGAACCAATCACAACAGTCTCGGTTGCGCGTCGTCGGCTTCGCTCGACTCCGATTCGTCGACGGGCTCGAGCAACTCGGGTCCCTGGTTCTCGGGTTTGTTGACGAGACGCGAGATCGGATACGCGATGAACTCGTCGCTCGGCGCGGGCACGAGCAGGTCGTGCAGCGACTCGGTGTCGCGGTTCTCGGGATCGAGCCACTCCCCCCACGCGTCCTCGGGCAACACGACGGGCATGCGGTCGTGGATCGGCGCGAGCTTCTCGTTCGCGTCCGTGGTGATGAGCGCGCACGTGCGCATCCACTCCGCGTCCGGGTCCGACCGATCGCGCCACACCTCGTACAGCCCCGCGAACACCATCGGCTCACGATCGGCGCGCGCGATGAAGTACGGCTGCTTCACCTTCTGGCCGGGAACCGCGCGCCACTCGTAGAAGCCGTCGGCCGGCATGAGGCAGCGCCGGCGCTCGAAGGCCCGGCGGTAGGCCGGCTTGGTGGCGACGGTGTCGGCCCGGGCGTTGATCAGGCGGTCGCCGACCGAGACGTCCTTGGCCCAGCTGGGCACGAGCCCCCAGCGGACCCGGTCCAGCACCCGCCGGTGGTCCTTGGTCTCGGCGACCACCGGGACCTCGGCCCGGGGCGTGACGTTGTAGTCGGGCTCGGCGTCGTCGGCCCGGACCTCGTCGACGTGCAGCACCTCGGCGAGCCGCGCCGGCGACGACACCGACACGTACCGTCCGCACATGCGCGCGACGGTAGCGGCGCGCCGGCGCTATCGACGCGTCGGTGGTCGCGTGCGCGACTTCGGACGGTCCGACAACCGGTACACGAAGCGCAGGCTCGACCACATGTCGTCGACCGCGCACACCTTGTTGTCGACGAGCCCACCCGCGAGACCGACCTCGCGTACGTCGCGCTCGCACAGGTCGGTGACGACACCCGCGGTGCGCTTCGGCCACGCGATCCACAGGCCGCCGTCGCAGTGCAACGTCTTCGCGAGACGCGGGAAGCGGCGCGTCAACTCCGCGCGTCGTGTCACGAAGAACACAACGACGTCGAGGTTCGCGCGCGGCGCCCGCATGAGTCGCACGCCGTCGGGCAACGGCGTGAGCTCGCGCTCGAAACCGTCCGGCGCGCTCACGAGCGCGACGCGCGCGCCTTCCGTGATCCCAAGCTTCTTGGGCAGCACTGTCCCCGAGTACCCCGCCACGGGTCGGAGTCAATCGCGCTCGCGACGACCCGTCAATTGGACTGCAGTTGCACGCGCGGGCGCGGGCTCGCGCTTGTCCCAGCGCGCGAACTCCGGTACGGCCGCGGCGATCACGCCGACGCCGAAGAGACACAGGAGCCCACCACTCACGACCGCGGCGAACGGCGTGAGCAACGAGCCCGCCATGCCCGCTTCGAAGTCGCCGAGTCGCGCGCCGCCCGCGACCACGAGGATGTTGAGCGCGCTCAAGCGACCGCGCAGCGAGTCCGGAATGATGATCTGTTGCGACGAGCCGCGGAACACCGCGGAGATCACGTCGGCGGCACCCGCGATCGCGAGGAAGCCGAACGCGAGCGCGAGATTGCGACCCGCGAGCCCGAATCCGAGCACTGCGAGTCCCCAGATCGTCACCGCGACGAGGATCGCCCGGCCCGGCCGGCGCACGGTTCCGACCCAGCCCGAGGTGAGCGCGCCGAGCAGCGCCCCGAACGACAGCGCCGAGAACAACAGGCCGACAACCTCGGGGCCGCGGTGGAACTGCACGACCGCGAGCCGTGGAAACAGCGCCCGCGGCATGCCGAAGATCATCGCGACGAGGTCGACCGTGAACATCGACTGCAGGACGCGGCGACCCTTGAGGTACGCGAAACCCTCCTTGATCGCGGCCCAACCCTCGGGCTCGCCGGCCGCGGCCCGCTCCGGTGGCGCGGGTCGCAGGCACAGCGCGAAGCCGATCGCGAAGCCGTAGGTCGCGACGTCGAAGCCGTAGGCCCAGGTCAGGCCGAACTGCGCGACGATCAGACCACCGAGCGCGGGCCCCGCGATCGCGGCGACGTTCCACATCACCTGGTTCACCGCGGCCGCGGTCGCGAGCATGTCGAAGGGCACGAGCGCGGGTGTCATCGCGGAGCGCGTCGGCATCGCGACCGCGACGAGACCGCCATTGAGCGCCGCCGCGCTGTAGAGCACCCACAGCGCGGGATCGTGCCCGAACGCGGCGACGAGCAGGATCACCGACGAGAGCGCGAGGCCGAACTGCGCGACCACGAGCACCCGTTTTCGATCGCGCCGGTCGATCACGGGTCCGATGAGCACCGACGCGACGATCATCGGCAGGAGTTGCGCGAGCCCGATGAGCCCGACCGCGGCGGCGGAATGCGTGATCCGGTCGACCTGCACGAAGAGCGCGACCGTCGTCACCTGACTGCCGGTCTGCGAGATGAGCTCGCCGAACCAGAGCAACCGGAAGTCGCGCGAGATGCGGAGCGGCTCGATGTCGACGGTCAGACGACGCAGTCGACTCGGCACCGCGGGAATCGTATCGACGGCCTCGCGGTTGCCGGTCGTAATCCCGACTCCCCGGGTCGCTTTTCGTGATGCGCCCGTCTAATGTGCGCGCCACGTCCGGAACGGACCCGAACTCACAGCGAAAGAGGTCTGTCTCATGGCATTGCAACTGGGCGACGAGGCCCCGGACTTCACGGCCGAGACCACCGAAGGCACGATCAAGTTCCACGAGTACCTCGGCAGCGGCTGGGGCGTGCTGTTCTCGCACCCGAAGGACTTCACGCCGGTCTGCACGACCGAGCTCGGCATGGTGGCGAAGCTCAAGCCGGAGTTCGAGAAGCGGAACACGAAGGTCGTCGGCCTGAGCGTGGACCCGCTCGACTCGCACAAGAGCTGGGCCGGCGACATCGAAGAGACGCAGGGCGCGAAGCTCAACTTCCCGCTGATCGCCGACCCCGAGCACAAGGTCGCCGACCTCTACGACATGATCCACCCGAACGCGAACGACACGCTCACCGTGCGTTCCGTGTTCATCGTCGGGCCCGACAAGAAGGTGAAGCTCATCATCACCTACCCGGCGAGCACCGGTCGGAACTTCGACGAGATCCTGCGGGTCATCGACTCGCTCCAGCTCACCGCCGGCTACAGCGTGTCGACGCCGGTGAACTGGAAGGACGGCGACGACGTCATCATCGCCGGAACCGTCTCCGACGAAGACGCGAAGACGAAGTTCCCGAAGGGCTGGAAGGCGCTCAAGCCCTACCTCCGCGTCACCCCGCAGCCCAACAAGTAAGCACCCGCTCGGCGTTCGACAGGCGCGTTCCCACCGGAACGCGCCTGTCGGCTGAGGCGTCAGGAGCGGCGAGCGCCCACGAGGCGGGTATCCCGCCTCGCAGCGAGCGCGACCAGAGAGTTAGGCCTCGAGGAAACGGCGGATCCCGATCATCGAGCCGATGGTTCCGATCGCGATGCCGATCACCAGCACGATGATGCCGATCGAGAGCGCGTCGGTCGAGGTGAGGTAGAAGGTCGAGAAGAGGTTGCGGCTGCGCGACAGCACGCCACCGAGCCACGACTCGAGCAGGTACACCCCGCCGAACGCGAGGCCCGCGCCGATCGCGCCCTGCACGAAGCCCTCCGCGAGGAACGGCACGCGCACGAACCAGTTCGAAGCTCCGACGAGCTTCATCACCTCGATCTCGCGTCTGCGCGCGTAGGTCGCGAGCCGGATCGTGTTCACGATCAGGAACACCGACGCCGCGAGCAACACCGCGGCCATCGCGAAGAACAGGTCGCGCACGATGCGGATGCCGTTGAGGAGCGCCTTCACCTGCTTGTCGGCCGTCGTGACGTCGTGCACGCCGTTGCGGCCGATGAAGCGGCTCGCCACCTGCGCCGTGAACTTCGCGTCCGTCGGCACCACGAGGAACGAGACCGGAAGGTCGTTCGGGCCGACGCTCTCGAGCAGCGTCTTGTTGTCGTGCTCGATCTGCTTGAAGATCTTCCACGCTTCTTCGTGGCTCACGAAGTGGGTCGACTTCACCTGCGGGTCGGCCTTGAGATCGGCCTGGATCGCGTCGATCTCGGGTTGCGTCGACTTCACGTTCATCCACACTTCGAGCTCGACGTTGTGGCGCCAGGTCGACGTGCCGTGATCGACGGCGCGCACGACGACGAGGATGCCGCCGAACAGCATCAGCGAGATGAACACGGTCATGATGCCGGCGATCGTCATCATGACGTTGCGACGCAACGAGACGAGCGTCTCGCGCACGAAGTACTTCAGGCGACTCACGTCAGGTTCCGACTCCGTAGACGCCACGCGCCTGGTCGCGCACGAGCATGCCGTGATCGAGCTCGATGACGCGCCGGCGCATCGCGTCGACGATGCGCTGATCGTGCGTCGCCATCACGACGGTCGTGCCGGTGCGGTTGATGCGATCGAGCAAACGCATGATGCCGACGGTGGTCGCAGGGTCGAGGTTCCCCGTGGGCTCGTCGGCGAGGAGGATGAGCGGGCGGTTGACGAAGGCGCGCGCGATCGACACGCGCTGCTGCTCACCACCGGACAGCTCGCCCGGGAAGCTGTGCGACTTCTTCGCGAGGCCGACGAGATCGAGGATCTGCGGCACCTGCGTGCGCACGACCGAGCGCGGACGGCCGATGACCTCGAGCGCGAACGCGACGTTCTCGTACACCGTCTTGTTCGGGAGCAGCTTGAAGTCCTGGAACACACAGCCGATGTTGCGGCGCAACTGCGGCATGCGCCACGAACCGAGCCGGCTGATGTCGCGTCCTGCGACGAGGATCCGACCGGTGCTGGCGAACTCGTCGCGCAGCAGCAGCTTCAGCAGCGTCGACTTTCCCGATCCGGACGGACCGACGAGGAAGACGAACTCGCCCTTGTTCACCTCGACGGAGATGTCTCGGACGGCGACGACGTCGGCTTTGTAGACCTTGGAAACGTTCTCGAACCGGATCATGGGCTGGCCAACGGTAGCAACCGCGACCCCCTCAATCGAGTTGCCGCGCTCTCAGGCGTCGCTCATGCGCCGTCGTGCTGGCGTCGCCACTGCAGGAACTCGGTCATGAACGCGTCGAGATCGCCGTCGAGCACGGACTGCACGTTGCCGGTCTCGTAGCGCGTGCGCTCGTCCTTCACCAGCTGATACGGCGCGAGCGTGTACGTGCGGATCTGACTCCCGAACGCGACGTCGCGCTTCTCTCCCGACAACTCCTCCAACTCCTTGCGCCGTTCGTCGCGCTGACGCGCAGCCAGACGTGCGGCGAGGATCTGCATCGCCTTCGCGCGGTTCTGCAGCTGCGAGCGTTCGTTCTGGCACGACACGACGACACCGGTCGGGAGATGCGTGATCCGCACCGCGCTGTCGGTGACGTTCACGTGCTGACCACCCGCTCCCGACGACCGGTAGTAGTCGATGCGCAGGTCCTTCGGGTCGATCTCGGGTTCTTCTTCTTCTTCGATCGCCGGCACCGCGTCGAGCGACGCGAACGCGGTCTGCCGGCGCGCGTTCGCGTCGAACGGCGAGATGCGGATGAGCCGGTGTACACCCTTCTCGCCACTCAACAGGCCGTACGCGTAGCGACCCTTCACGATGAACGTCGCCGCGGAGATGCCGGCCTCGGTTCCCTCACTGCGGTCGTCGAGCTCGACCTCGAAGCCCTTCTGCTGCGCCCAGCGCGTGAACATGCGCAGCAGCATGTCGGCCCAGTCCTGCGCGTCGGTTCCGCCCGCGCCGGAGTGCACTTCGCAGATCGCGTCGCGCTCGTCGTGCTCGCCGCTGAACAGCGCGCGCAGCTCGAGCTTGTCGAGCGCGACGCGCAGGTCGGCGAGCTCGGAGTCGATCTCGGCTTCGAGCGACTCGTCACTCTCTTCGCGCGCGAGGTCGAACAACGTCTGCGCGTCGGCGACGCGCCGTTCGAGCGCGTCGACGAGGTCTACGTCGTCGCGCACGACAGACAGCTCACCACTTACTTTGCGCGCGCGATCGGGGTCGTCCCAGAGGTCGGGCTTCGACGCTTCGACCTCGAGCGTCGTGAGCCGCTCGCGTGCCTGGTC